>DAHUZG010000232.1 GCA_027306715.1 Acidimicrobiaceae bacterium | reverse complement strand
GAAGCAGCAAGCACACGAGCCTCGCTCATCGGCCTGCCCGCTGGGCCGTGACGCGGGGCGCCTCGGCGGCTCGTGGCGATGCCGGCGCCGGCGCCGGCGCCGGCCCCGGCCCCGGCCCCGGCCCTGGCAAGCTGCCGGCATGCACCAAGGCGTTCCGGCCGAGCCTGTCGAGCCCGCTGAGCTCGCCGAGGGGAGCATCGAAGTCGGGTGACAGCCCGGCGGCGAGCAGGTCGAAGGCGGCTCCGCCGAGCTCGACGATCGACGTCGATCCGCCGCCGCGACCCCAGAGCATGCCGGCGGCGCGCGCGACGGCAAGCGCGCTCGAGGTGACGAGCGCGGCGTAGGCGGCGAGCCGCTCGTCACCGCCCAGGCGCTCGAGCATCGCTTGGGCGAGGTACTCCTCGGTGGCGACCAGCTTGCGGGCGTGCTCGGCGAGCACCTCCGGCTGGCAGCGCAGGGCGGCGAAACGGGCGATCCAGGAGTCATGGTCCTCGCCCAGCTCCGCCATCTCCTCCGCTACGTCCTGCATGTGGCCGAGCAGCACCTCTCGTAGCGCCTCGAGCGGCGAGAGCTCCGCGGGAAGAGCGAGCAGCTGCTCGCGCATCGCCGCCATCGTCTCCGGATCGTCGCCGACGACGGCGGCCTCTTTGTCGGGGAAGTAGTTGAAGAAGGTGCGGACCGAGACGTCGACCGCCTCGGCGATGTCCTCGACCGTGACGTGGGCGTAGCCCCTCTCGGCGACGAGGCGCACGGCTGCGGCGCGCAGAGCGAGCCGCGTGGCCCGCTTCTTCCGCTCGCGACGACCCGCCAGTGAGGCGATGCCGGTACCGGTCATGGGTTCACCTCATACAGCTTTTTAGAGACCGTAGTTTTGCAGCTGATGCAACGAATCGTAGCGCCGCCGTTCACGAGCGTGACGACCCGCCTCAGGAGCTGAGTCCTCGGCCCAGACGTCGCGCGGTCAGCGAATCGGCGGTGGCGCTCCGAGCGCGCTGGCCGCCAGGTGCGGTTCCCAGTCGGTCAGCGCCGCCGCCCGCTCGAACGCCGACCTGCCGAATTCGAGCGCCGCGGCGTGCGGGTCCTCGCTCGCACGGGCGTCGTCCCAGTCGAGGATGTACTCGCCGAGCGCGGCGACCCAGCGCGCCGGCTCCGGCGACAGCGCCCCATCGCCGAAGCCCTCCGGCGCCGGGTAGGCGTAGGCGAAGAACGCTGCCCGGGGGTAGCGGTCGTCGCCCGGCCACCATCCCACCGCGACCTGCTCGGCGTCGCCGGAGTTGCGCGTGATGAAGTCGCCCGAGCGGGGCACCGCCGGCTTTCCGGTATAGAGGCCGATCGCCAGGTCGAAGCTGCCCCACCAGGCGTTCACCGGGGACGAGCGGCCACGGTAGGGGGCCCGCAGGCCAGCCAGCACGAGCGCCGCCCGACTCGCCGCAGCGAAGTAGGTGCTCACCTGATCTCGATCGTAGCTGTGGTGCTCCTCATCCTCGTCGAGGGGCGCGCTCCAGGCGGTCTCCTGGGGCTGCGGGTTGATGTGCACCGGACCGGCGAGCTCGCCGACTGCGGTCAGAACCTGGCGTGTCACCTCGCCGACCGCGCGATCGGGCTCGAGCGGCACCCGGCGCGAGCGCCCGTCACTGTGCTCGACGAGAGCCACGTGGTGATTCAGGTCGAGACAGGCGCTGAAGGCTCCGGAGCCGTCGGGGGCGGGTAGCGGCAACGTCTCCCAGCCGCGTGGCGTCAGCCGCAGCGCGGCATGCTGCAGCTGAGGCTCGGCCGGGGCGAGCGCGGCCGCAAGCTTCCCGAGCAGTTGCGTATGTGCATGCAGCGTCTCGCGCGTTGCCGACCAGGGCTCGTAGGGCAGCGCCGGCCATGTCGCCGGCCATGTCGAGCTCACGAGCTCACGATACCGCGTCCTTGTTGACGCTCGACGCGGCGGAGCGTGGGCGGCCGGACACAGAGCGCGAGGCGGGCAGGCTGCGGCGACGTCAGCCCACGGGGCCACGGCAAAGACGGCCGGTCGGGGTTCTCGAGGCACGCCTCAAGAGCTTCCCCGGACTCACCTGTGCGGGCGCCATGGCAGCCGTCCGCGGCGCCCGCGCGAGCCGGACGAATAGGTTGACGATGGCGAGGAGCGGAAGAGACGAGAGCAACACCTTGAAGCAAGAGCAGGGTGAGAGCGTCCGGCCGGCAGCATCCACATCCGCCAACGTGGCGGTGGCGCCCGCGACGCTCCGGTCGATCGGACATCAACCAGTCTGCAGATATCGAGCAAGAAGGGCTGGACAGCCACGCATACCTTCGGAACGGCGCTGGATGCCCTTCAGCCCTCGGTCGGAGGGCAGGATGCACTCTAACGTGGAGGCTGGCCGCCCGACGCGGGGGCAGCCGCCGCGGGCGGCGTCGAGCCGTTTCCCCTCGCAACGTCAGGCACCGCAGCCGTAATCAAGCCGCGCAAGCCCTGGAGGAGGCCGGCGAGTTCCATCGGGACGACCAGCTTGGTCGACGGCGAGGCGCCGATCTGCTTCAGCGTGTCGAGGTACTGCAGCTGCATCGTCTTCTCGTCGAGAGCGCTGGCCACCCCGAGGATCGCCTCGAGACCACCCGAATACCCCTCGGCTCTCAGCACCGCTGCTTTGCGATCGGCCTCGGCGGCGAGGATGCTCGCCTGTTTGCAGCCTTCTGCGATCGAGATGGCCGCTTGACGCTCGCCCTCAGCGGCAAGGATGGCCGCTCTTTTCTTGCCCTCGGCCTCCGTGATCGCAGCACGTCGTGTGCGCTCGGCCGACATCTGGCGGGTCATCGCCTCGAGGACCCCCGGTGGCGGGTTGACCTCTCGGACCTCCACGTTGGTGATCTTCACGCCCCAGCGCTCGGTGACCTCGTCGAGGCGGACCCGTAGCACCGCGTTGATGCTCTCACACTGGGAGAGCACGTCGTCAAGGGCCATGTCACCGACGACGCTCCGTAGCGTCGTCGCAGCGACGTTGAGGGCTGCGCCGGCGAAATTCTGCACCGCCAGCACAGACGTCGAGGGGTCGACGACCTTGTAGAAGACGATGAAGTCGATGGAGATCGGGGCGTTGTCACTTGTGATAGCCGTCTGGCGCGGAATCTCGAGGTATGCCTCGCGTAGATCCACCAATTTCGTACGGTCCGTGACCGGGTTGATCACGACGAGCCCCGGACCCCTCAACCCGACCGCCCGCCCGAGCCGGAACAGCACGATCCGCTGGTACTCCTTGACAATGCGGATGGAGAGAGCAGGGCCGAGGAGCAATACGCCGGCAATGGCGGCGACGACGGTGACGACAACGACCATGGTGCCCCTTCTATTTCATCTCTTCTGGAGCACCGACCTCCCCCAGGACGCGGGGGAACTGTTGCCCCGGCTGAGCCACGGCCAGCTGACGGGCTGAGACCTTGCGCTTGGCTGCCCGCGCATCTGCAG
>DAHUZG010000228.1 GCA_027306715.1 Acidimicrobiaceae bacterium | reverse complement strand
TGGTTGGCCTGCCCGGTGAGGTCGGCTGCCAGGTCGAGGTCGGCGGTCGGGGTCTTGAAGGCCGAGTTGCGCAGGTAGCACCAGAGGACGGTGAACAGGCCGTGCCGGTGCGCCTCCTCGAACATCTGGCTCACCTCGCGGAGCTGGCGGGTCGACTCCTCTGAGCCCCAGTAGATCGTGGCGCCGACGGCGACCGCACCGAGGTCGACCGCCTGGCGGACCGAGCCGAAGGGCACCTGGTCGTACTGGTTCGGGTAGGTGAGCAGCTCGTTGTGGTTGAGCTTGGCGATGATCGGGATCTTGTGCGCGAAACGACGTGCCACGATCCCGAGGCCGCCGAGCGTCGAGGCGACCGCCGAGCACTCGGCCTCGACGGCGAGCTCGACGATCTTGATCGGGTCGAAGTAGATCGGCTCCTTGGAGAAGCTCGCCGCCGCGGAGTGCTCGATCCCCTGGTCGACGGGCAGGATCGAGACATAGCCGGTGTTCGCCAGCCGGCCGTGGCCGAACATCGCCTGCAGGTTCCGAAGCACCGGGATCGGGCGGTCGCTGCCGACGAAGGAGCGGTCGATGAAGTCCGGACCGGGCACCGTCAGCGCCTCGCGCCGGACCCCCGTCGACTCGTGGTTGAGCAGCTCGTCGGCCTCGCTGCCAAGCAGCTCGCGAATGTCAGTACCCACAGCCGGCCTCCTCGTCAGGCGCCCCTCAGCGCCGGGAACCTGCAGCTCTGCTACCTCGGGGCGTCTCCACCCGCTGCGCCCGGCGGCGACACCCGCTGCGCCCGGCGGCGACTCGCTCGCCGCTGGCTCGTCGCTGGCTCGTCGCGCCGGACCGCACCTTCCAGCCTACGCTCGGCCTCCGAACCGCGTTCGCACGGTGGCGTCGCTGCCCAGCGCGTCGCTGCCCAGCGCGTCGCTGCTCAGCGCGTCGCCGCCAGCCGCTCGGCGGCGTCGGCGAGCGACGGATCTGCGGCGACCACCCGGGCGAACAGCTCGCGCGCCTTTGGCACGTCGCCGCTCCGCTCGTAGAGATCGCCGAGCGCGTACCACTGGCGCACGTGGCGGTCCTGAGGGTGGCGGATCTGACGGCCCGCCGCCCTCTCGAGGAGCGAGACAGCCTCCGGGAGGCGCCCGGCGTCGGCGAGGGCACCGGCCATCACGAGCCGGCCCTCGGCGAGGACGTCGCTCGACGCACCGGCCCGGCGCAGCTCGGCAAATCGCTCCTCGACCGAGGCGAGGTCGCCGCGCGCCCGGGCCGTGTCCATGAGCACCGGATGCTGGTCGACAGATCCCGACAGCTCGCCGGCGGCGACGAGCTCCTTCTCCGCCTGCGGGAATCGACCCAGCCGGTAGAGGGTGAGGCCGTGGAGCTCGCGCACCGGAGCAACGGTCGGCGCCGACTTCACGAGCTCGCGCAGAAGCGTGAGTGCTTCGTTGTAGCGGTCCCTCTCGTAAGCGTTCGTCGCCTCGGCCAGCCGCTCGGTCACCCGGATCGCCTGGCGCGCCGGCACCGCAGCCCGCAGCTCGGAGACGACGTCGCTCGGCACCTCACGGGGCCGGCGAGGGCGCGGGCGCTCGGCGCCGCCGGGGCTCGGTCTGCCTGCCGCTGACCTGCCGGCCGTCGGCTTGCCTGCGGTCGGCCTGCCGGGCGCCAATCTGCCGGGCGCCGGCTTGCCTGCGGTCGGTCTTCCGGCCGCGGGCTTGCCTGCGGTCAATCTCCCGGCCGTCGGCTTGCCTGCGGTCGGTCGGCCGGCCGCCAATCTTCCGGCCGCCGGCCCGGAGCTGCCGTGGCTTCTCGGGCCCGCGGGCGGCCCTCCGGCCGTCCTCCCGCCCGTCGGACGGTCCGCGAGCCGTGAGCCCGACCCGGTGATGCGAAAGCGCGGCCGCATCTCCCTCACGCCGTCCTCCGCGCCGGCCGCCGCCGCCTGCTCCG
>DAHUZG010000211.1 GCA_027306715.1 Acidimicrobiaceae bacterium | reverse complement strand
CATCATCTCCTACGCACGCGGCCTGCTGAAGCAGTTCCCGGGCGTGCCGGAGGGCGTCGTCGACGTGATTCCCGTCGACCTCGTCACCGCCGCCATCGTCGCCGTCGCCGCCTCCGGTCCCGGCCCCGCCAACCCCTCCGGCCAGCCGCCCGTCTACCAGGTGGCCTCCGGGGTGCGGAATCCGCTGCGCTACGGGACCCTCGTCTCGCTGTGCGAGGACTGGTTCACCGAGCGCCCCCTCTACGACACCCGGGGCGAGCCGATCGCCGTGCCCACCTGGTCGTTCCCCGGCCGCGGCAAGGTCCAGGGGGAGCTGCGCCGTGCGGCACGGGTGCTCGGCCTCGTCGAGCGGCTCGTCGCCACCCTTCCGGTGCGCGGCGAGGCGGCCGAGCGTGTCGCCGGGGTCGAGGAGCGTCGCCAGCTGGCCGAGCGGGCGCTCGGCTACGTGGAGCTGTACGGCGCCTACACCGAGACCGAGGCGCGCTTTCGCATCGACCGCACCCTCGAGCTGTTCGCCGGCCTCGACGAAGGCGACCGGGACCGTTTCGGGTTCGACCCGGGCGTCATCGACTGGGAGCAGTACCTCACCGAGATCCACCTCCCGTCGGTCGTCGAGCATGCCAGGGTCCGGACGTCTCCGGGACGGCGGACCGGGGCGAGCCGGGAGGAGCGGGCCCGGCGCGCCATCCTGGCGAGCGAGCCACGCGTGGCCGTGTTCGATCTCGAGCAGACGATCGTCAACTCGAACGTGGTCGAGTCCTACGCCTGGCTCGCCACCCGGCACCTGCAGCCGATCCGGCGCGCCCAGCTGGCCGCCGGCCTGCTCTTCGAAGGCCCCCGCCTGCTCGCCGTCGACCGGCGCGACCGGGGCGACTTCCTCCGCTCGTTCTACCGCCGCTACGAGGGTGCCCCGGTCGAGCGGGTGCGGGACGACGCCGAGGAGCTGTTCAGCGACCTCCTCCTCGTCCGGTCCTTCCCCGGTGCCATCCAGCGCATCCGCGCCCACCGGGCGCTCGGCCACAAGACGCTGCTCATCACCGGCGCCCTCGACTTCGTCGTCGCCCCGCTGGCCCCGCTGTTCGACGAGGTCGTGTGCGCCCGCCTCGGCGAGCGCGACGGGCGCTTCACCGGCGAGATGGCCGCCACGCCGCCGACCGGCGAGGCCAGGGCGACGCTGATGGAGCGCTGGGCGGCCGAGCGCGGGCTCGACCTCGCCTCCACCGTCGCCTACGCCGACTCGACGAGCGACCTGCCGATGCTCGAAGCCGCCGGGCTGCCGGTCGCCGTCAACCCCGAGCCGAAGCTCGCCGCCGTCGCGCGGCGTCGTGGATGGCCGGTCGAGCGCTGGGAACGGGCTCCCGGCGGCCCGAGGAACCTGCTCGCCGTCGCCACCCGCCAGCTCGGGGCGCGCACCTCGATCGGGAGCCCGAGATGAGCCGCTTTGAGGCCAGTCGATGAAGGCCCTGCTGATCGAGCGCCAGCTGCACCGCTTCGCCGCCGCCCGCCTCGGCGCCGCCCTGGCGGGGACCGGAGCCGCTCACGGTCTTGGACCGCTTCGCCTCGTCGACCTCGATCCCCCTCAGCCGCCCGCCGCCGGCTGGCGGCGCATCCGGCCGCGGCTTGCCGGGGTCTGCGGCTCGGACCTCCACACCGTCGACGGAGCGAGCTCGCGCTATTTCGAGCCGATCGTCAGCTTTCCCTTCGTCCTCGGCCACGAGGTCGTCGCCGACGTCCTCGACGGCCCGCTGGCGGGCCGCCGGGCCGTGCTCGAGCCCGTCCTCGGATGCGAGGCCCGCGGTGTCGTCCCGCCGTGCCGGGCTTGCTCCGAAGGCCGAAAGGGGGCCTGCGAGCGGATCGCCTTCGGCAACCTCTCAGCCGGCTTGCAGACCGGGTTCTGCCATGACACCGGCGGCGCCTTCTCCGAGCAGCTCGTCGCCCACGACTCCCAGCTGCACGTCGTGCCCGATCGCCTCTCCGACGAAGAGTCGGTGCTCGTCGAGCCGACCGCCTGCGCGCTCCACGCAGCGCTCGCGGCCGAGGTGATCCCCGGCGAGGTCGTCGTCGTCCTCGGGAGCGGCACCATCGGCCTCTGCTCGCTGGCGGCTCTTCGTCGCCATGCCGTCCCGGGGACCTTGCTCGCCGTCGCCAAGCACCCCGTCCAGCGCGAGCTGGCGAGAGAGCTCGGCGCGGACGCCGTCGTGAAGCCCGACGAGCTCGCCCGCGCCGTGCGGCGGGCTACCGGGACGCTGGCGCTCGAGGGCGCCTCGGGCAGGATCTCGCGCCTCGCCGGCGGCGCCGACGTGGTCCTCGACTG
>DAHUZG010000225.1 GCA_027306715.1 Acidimicrobiaceae bacterium | reverse complement strand
AAAGACTCGGGTCATCCAAATTGTCATTCGCCTGGCAACTGTTTAGTGGCTACAATCTTATGACAATCATTACCAGCAAGTGCAGGTCGGGGTGCGAAAATGACCGCTATCGGCGGGGTAAGTTCGGGCTAACAGTCGGGCTCAGCGGTCTTCCAGTTTCGGACTGCTCCTGGACTACTACTCCCGCGAATCTTCACGAGCGCCGACTACCGGTGGGAGCATCGTCCCAGCTCGACGCGAAGCTTTCGTCCGAGGCTCGCCGCCAGCTCCTTGTCGCGGGACTCGATTGCATGGCTGTAGACGCGCAGCGTGATGCTCGGGTCAGCGTGTCCGAGCCGGTTACCAACCGTCACGGGGTCGAAGCCAGCACCGATTGCCTCGGTCGCCGAGAAATGCCTCAGCGCGTGCATGTGCGTGTCGATGCCGACCTTGTCGGCAACACGCTTCGCGAACTTCGAGACGACCTCGGGGCGGATTGGCTCGAGCCCAGCCGGTGACCGACTGAATAGGAATGCATCGGAACCCACCCCGACCCCCAGGTGCGCGGCCAACTTGTCGACAGCGGCACGGTGACGGTTGAGCACCTCGATCGCCAGGTCGTCGAGCCCCACCCTGCGCACGGCGTGGGTCTTTGTCGCCTTCTCGGCCCAGCCTCCGCCAGGCGTCTCATAGACCGACCTGGCGATGCGCAGGGTGCGGGCCTGCCAGTCCACGTCGGGCCAGCGAAGCGCACAGAGCTCCCCGCGTGGCGCACCGTGAGCGGCTTGAGCCCTCTCGAGACAAGGGTGGCGTAGAGCCGGTCGAGATCCACGGCGGTCAGGCGTGCCAGCCGTAGTCGACCGAGCTCCGGCCTCAAGATGGCCTCAGTGATGCGCCGGTACTCCTTGAGGGTCGTCGGTGACCTGCCGAGCGTCTGTGCGTGCTCGAGGAAGCGGTCGAGCAGATCCCCGACCGTCTCGGTGCCCGTGGCCGTGTTGCCCTTCGCCGCGTCGGCGACCAGTGCGGCAAGCTGGCGCTCGGCCTCCCTGACGCCGGATCCGGCTCTGCCGTCACCCGTGCGAATGGTCCGTGACCGCTGGATGGGCTGGCCCTTGGCATCGCGCCCCACGTAGACCCGGAGTCGCCACACGCCGGGGCTGATCTCGGCCTTGGTTCCTCGCACGCTGCTATTGCAGTCCTACGGTAGTCCGACTACAAGGCTTCGGCTGGGCCGCAACGGCTCTACCTGGCGGAGGGAGGGGGATTCGAACCCCCGGTCCCTTGCGGGACAACGGTTTTCAAGACCGTCGCAATCGTCCGCTCTGCCATCCCTCCCGCGACCTTCCGGGCGGCAGCGCCCGCCGGCGGCTCACGTGTCGCCGACGCCGCAGCCGGCGGTGCGCCCGCCAGTCTGCCACCGCGGGCCGCTACGGCTGCCCGCTTCCGGCGCGCCGGCGGAAGCCGTCGAGCCAGGCCTTGGCCTCGAGCCTGCGCGCCGCGATCTCGGCGCGGATCGCCGCCGAGCCGGCGCCGACGGCCGGGTACGAGCCGAGGAACTTGACCGCTTCGAGATCGACGTGCAGCTCCTCGAGGCAGTCGGCGAGGAGCCGGTCGGCGACGTGACCCTCGACGTCGATGACAAAGCAGTAGTCGCCGAGCGCCCGCTTGGTCGGTCGCGACTCGATGCGCGTCAGGTTGAGGTTCCTGGCGGCGAACTGGCCGAGGATCTGGTGCAGGCTGCCCGGCCGGTCGGCGTGCTGGAAGCAGACGATGGAGGTCTTGTCGTGACCGGTCGGAGGCGGCACCTCCTCGGGGGCGGCGAGCACGAAACGGGTCTGGTTGCCGCCGTGATCCTCGATGGCGCGGGCGAGCGCCTCGAGGCCGTAGAGCTCGGCGTTGATGCCCGGCGCCACCGCCGCCAGGTCCGGCTCGCCGCGCTCGGCGACGAGGCGCGCGGCGTCGGCGGTCGACCCGGCGGGGACGACGGAGGCCGACGGGAGATGCGTGGCGAGGAAGCGCCGGCATTGCGCCGTCGCCACCGGGAAGGAGAGGACGGTCCTCACCGCGGCGAGGCTCGTGCCCGCGGGCGCCAGCAGGTCGAGGTGGACGTCGAGCACGACCTCGCGCTGGATGAGCAGGTCGGCGTCGAAGATGAGGCGGTCCAAGCTGGCGTTGACCGAGCCTTCGATCGAGTTCTCGATCGGCAAGAAGGCGGCGTCGACGAGCCGCTGCTCGGCGGCGTCGACCGCCTCCTCGATAGTCGCCAGGGGCACGAGGTCGCCGTCGGCGAGATCGGCGGCGGCGAGCAGCGCCTCCTCGCTGAAGGTGCCACGCGGCCCGAGATAGGCGATCCGCCGCCCCCGGCCGCTGCCCGGGCTCACGGATGGGAGGAAGACGTCGGCATCCCTGGCAGGATAGGTGACCGCATGACCCACCAGCCGAGGCTGCCGGCCGCGCCGGCGCTGCTCATCGCCCGATGAACGACGAGGAGCTCAACGAGCTGCTCGAGGAGCTGCGGCGCGGCGCTTGCGGCTCCGACGAGGCCGTCGGCCGGCTCCGCCGGATGCTCTACGCCGACCTCGGATACGCCCGGGTCGATCACGACCGGCTCGCCCGCCAGGGTTTCGCCGAAGCCGTCTACGGGCCGGGCAAGACACCCGAGCAGTGCGCCGCGATCGTCGACGAGCTGCTCAAGAATGGCTCGGGCCCGGTCCTTCTCCCCCGCGCCGGGCCGGAGCAGGTGCGAGCGGCCCTCGAGCGCAGCCCCGGTGGCGAGGTCACCCCGCCGCTCGGCGAGCCGGCGGCGCTGCGGACGGTGGTCTGGCGGGCGACCCCGGCGCGGACGCGGCGCGTCCTCGTCGTCACGGCGGGCACCGCCGACCTCCCGGTGGCCGCCGAGTGCCGGGCCACGCTGCGCGCCTACGGCTTCGAGCCGGCGCTGCTCGCTGACTGCGGCGTCGCCGGGCTGCACCGTCTCCTCGCCGGGCTCGACGAGCTCGCCAAGGCGGACGCCGTCGTCGTCGTGGCAGGCATGGAGGGGGCTCTCGCCAGTGTCGTCGGCGGCCTCACCGGAGCTCCCGTCGTCGCCGTGCCGACGAGCGTCGGCTACGGCGCCTCGCTCGAGGGGGTGACGGCACTGCTGGCGATGCACGCCTCCTGTGCCGCCGGGGTCACCGTCGTCGGCATCGACAACGGGTTCGGGGCCGCCAGCGCCGTCGTGAGGATGCTCGCGTGAGGTCCTCCCGGCAGGACACCGCCGGCGTGGCGCGGATCGCCTGGTTCCACTGCTTTGCCGGCATCGCCGGCGACATGGTCCTCGGCTCGCTGCTCGACGCCGGCGCCGACGAGTCCGAGCTGCGGGCACTGCTGGCTCGCCTGCCGCTCGAGGGCTGGAGCATCGAGGCCGTCCCGGTGATGCGCAACGGCATCGCCGCCACCCGAGCTGTCGTCGAGGTCGCCGAGGACGGCGCCGCCCGCACCTTCGCCGACATCCGCGCCATCCTCGACGAGGCGCGGCTGCCCCGGCGCGTCCAGAGGCGGTCGCTCGCCGCCTTCTCCGCCCTCGCCGAGGTCGAGGGGAGGCTGCACCGGCGGCTGCCGGACCAGGTCCATTTCCACGAGCTTGGCGGCCACGACACGATCATCGACGTCGTCGGCACCGCAGCCGCCCTCGAGGTGCTCGCTGTCGACGAGGTCACCGCGAGCGCCGTGCGGACGGGCACGGGTGTGGTGCGAACCGCTCACGGCATCCTGCCGAACCCGAGCCCGGCGGCGCTCGAGCTGCTCGCCGGGGCGCCGGTGGTCGGGCTCGACGTGCCCGTCGAGCTGACGACGCCGACGGGTGCAGCGCTGCTTGTCGCCTCGGCGTCGGGGTTCGGACCGATGCCGGCGATGACCGTCGAGGTGACCGGCTACGGGGCGGGGAGCAGCGAGCTCGACGGGATGCCCAACTGCATCCAGGTCGTGCTCGGCCGCCGCGACGCTGCGGGCGGCTCGGGTCAGCCGTCGGCGGCCGAGCCCGCCGCCCAGCCGCTCGTCCTGCTCGAGACCAACCTCGACGACGCGACCGGCGAACAGGTCGCCGACACCGTCTCGGCGCTGCTCGAGGGAGGCGCCCTCGATGCCTGGTCGACACCGGTGATGATGAAGAAGGGCCGTCCCGGCCAGGTCGTCAGCTGCCTTGCCGACCTCGCCCTCGGGCACCAGCTGCGCCTCCTGCTCACCGCCGAGAGCGGCTCGCTCGGCGTGCGGGCCCAGGTCGTCGAGCGCTACGCCGCGCCCCGCCGCCTCGAGTCCGTCGAGGTCGGCGGCGAGCTGGTGCGGGTGAAGGTGAGCCCCGGGCGGGTGAAGGCCGAGCACGACGACGCGGCGCTGGCGGCGGCCACCTTGCGCTTGCCGGTACGTGAGGTCAGCCGGCTCGCCGAAGAGGCGTGGCGCTCGATCGACGGCCCCGGCGGGTGACGGCCTGCGGGTGACGGCCTGCGGGTGACGGCGGCCGGGCGGTCAACCGGGAGACCGGTCACCGCGCTCAGCCGCTGCTGACCTCGAGGGCTACGTGCTCGGCCGGGGCAGCGACCGCGCCGGCGGCGGCGGTGACGGTCAGCCGGTACTGCCCGGGTGCCGTGCGGATCGCTCGCAACCGCAGGTAGCGGGCCGCGTCGGGTGCCAGCTGGCCGATCGTCGTGCTCGCTCCGCCACCCTGCGTCGATCCCTTGAGGGGGGCGAGCGCGGCATCCACGACGAGCCGTCGGAGGTCGACGTTGCCGGTGTTGCGGACGACGACGTCGACGACGACGTGAGCGGTGCGCCCGAGCACCGAGAGCGAGCCCTGTGGCGGGACCTGCAAGGTCGTCGTGGTCGTCGGCAGCGTCGTCGTGGTGGTCGAGCTCGTCGTCGTGGTCGGCCGGCTCCCCCGTCGCCCTCGACCTCCCGGCAGGGTGGTCGTGGTCGTCGTCGTGCTCGTCGTGGTGGTCGTGCTCGTCGTGGTGGTCAGCGGGGGGGACGTCGTCGTCGTGGTGGTCGTCGTGCTGCAGGGCGGCTGGGGGAGCGGCGGGCAGATCCGCTCCGGGGACGGGGTCAGCGAGACGTCGAGGATCTGAAGCGACTGCTCACTGCGAAGCGCCGGCATCGCGGCCATCGCTGCGGCCCACTGGTGCAGTGCCCCCGGCGCCCAGGCGCCAGGGACGCGCACCCACCGTGTCAACGACGACGGCGGCGGGTCGAGCCCTCTCGGCAGGCTCCGCTCGAAGGCCGCTGCGGCGGCGTCGGCGCTCTCGAGGCTCGCCGAGGCACGCTGCAACAGCGCCGGCGCGCCGGCGGCTGCGACCGGACCGCCGATAGCGGCTTCGATGCCGGCAGCGAGCTCGCCGGCACCTCGTGCCCGATCGTCGAGCGCCGTCGCGGCGTCAGCGGAGGATCGCCCTGGCGGCGGCGAGAGCCCGATGCCGCCGAGGGCGCGCTGCTCGGCCGTCGCCGCCTGCTGCAGCGAGGCGAGCGTCTCCTCGAGGGTCAGTCGCCGGCTGGCGACCGCCGGGCTGGCGGCGCGCAGCTGGCGCACCTCGACAGCGAGGCGACCGGACTGCTCCATGATGGCCGACGCCGCCGCGCTCCAGCTCCGATCGGCGCGCCGCGCCGCCGGGCCCGACGAGGCCACGACCTCGTTGACGATCTCGGCGACAGCAAGGGCGACGACGACAAGGCCGACAGCAGCGAGCACGACCCGACGCCGGGAACGGCGCGGACCGGAGAGGTTCGGACGCCCGAGTGGGCCGAGCATCGTGTCGACGTCGAGCGAGCGATCTGACCGCCACGCCGGGCGGCGCGGCGGTCAGATCACTCGCCGACAGCGCCTCCGGAGACGCTGACCTCTGACTTGGTGGTGCGCCAGTTCACCGTCGGGCGGATCGCCTCGACATTGACCCGGTGACGGTGCTTGACGGCCGTCTCGATCAGGTGGGCGATGGTCTCGTCGCTGAGAAGGTGGGGCTGCAGCCCGAGGGCGGGCAGCTTGGTCGTCACCGCCGAGTAGTAGTGCTCTTCCTTCTCGACCCGCGGGTCGGGGATCGATTCGATCCGCACCTCCCCGAGGCCTGCGATGCCGCTGCCGACCTTGGCGACGCGCTCGGCGAGGTCACGCACCGAGTGCGACTCGGTGAACTGGTTGAACACCCGGTACTCGCCCTCGGCCGGAGGGTTGTTGCACGTGAGCTCGACACAGGCGAGGGTGTCGTGGATGTCGAGCATCGCCCTTGTCTGGCCCCCCTTGCCGTAGACGGTGAGCGGGTAGCCGACCGCTGCCTGGACAGCGAATCGGTTGAGCACGGTGCCGAAGACGGCGTCGTAGTCGTAGCGAGTCTCGAGGTCGGCGTGAAGCGCCGTCTCCGGCGTGTGCTGGCCGTAGACGATGCCCTGGTTGAGGTCCGTCGAGCGGAGCCCCCAGATCCGGCAGGCGAACATGATGTTGTGGCTGTCGTGCACCTTGGATAGGTGGTAGAAGGACGCCGGCTGCTTCGGGAACGGCAGCAGGTCGGTCCGTCCCTTGTGGGTGACCTCGATGAACCCTTCCTCGATCTCGATGTTCGGGGCCCCGTACTCCCCCATCGTCCCGAGCTTGACGAGGTGGATGGCGGGATTGAGCTCGGCGATCGCGTAGAGCAGGTTGAGCGTCCCGACGACGTTGTTGACCTGGGTGTAGACAGCGTGCTCGCGGTCGATCATCGAGTACGGCGCGCTGCGCTGCTCGGCGAAGTGGACGACCGCCTCCGGCTCGAACTGCTGGAGCACGCGGGTCACGAACTGATGGTCGTTGAGGTCGCCGACGAACGGCTCGATGGTGTTGCCCGAGACCTCTTTCCAGGTGGCGACGCGACGCTGCAGCTGGCGGATCGGGACAACCGAGCTGACGCCCATCTCCTCGTCGTAGTGGCGCCGGATGAGGTTGTCGACGATTCCGACGTCGTGACCTTGCTGCGAGAGGTGCAGCGCCGTGGGCCAGCCGAGGTAGCCGTCGCCGCCGAGTACCAAGATGCGCATCCGCGTCTCATCCTTCTGTCGATAGGGCCGGGTTGTCGATGGCGACGGAGGGCCGCCCCCGTCGCATGCTCCCAGGGTCACGCCGCTGCCGAGGAGCGGCAGCGTAGGGTGCCGTCACACCCGACGCGCCGTGCCTGCCGCGAGGTTCCGGAAGATCGTAGTCGAGCGCCACGGCCTGCTGCTCGACATCTACTACGTTGGTGGACGCTGTGAGCAAGGCTGACGCGGGGGGCTCGTGAACACCTCGATCTTCCTCGACATCAACCGGCTCGCCGAGCACAGCAGCTGGGCGCACCCCGTCTTCGAGGCTCTCGCCGGGACGGTCGGGCTGGTGGTCGTCGTCGCTCTGCTGCTGGCCGGACTCGCGCACGCCGGCTGGCGACGCTCGAGAGCCTCGGCACGGCTGGCTGCCGGCTCGCTGGCAGCGGTGCTGCTCGCCCTCGGGCTCGGTGAAGCGATCTCCCACCTCCTCAACCGGCCGCGACCGTTCGCCGCGCTCTCCGGCATCGAGGTGCTCGGTGCCCATCCGGGCGGGTCGCCGCTTCCCGACCTGCACGCCACGCTCGCCGGTGCGGTGCTCGTCGTTCTCTTCGTGCTCGGCGAGCGCGCCCTCGGGGCCGTCGCCGCGCCCGTCGCGCTGCTGGTCGCTTTCGCCGGCATCTACGTCGGCGCCTACTTCCCGACCGACGCCCTCGTTGGCCTGCTCCTCGGCGCCGCCGTCGCCGTCTTCGCCATCCCGCTCGTCCACCGCCGGGGCGACGGTGTCGACGTCGGGCGGGTCCCGACCTCGTTGAGCGGCGACCTCGCCGCGCTGGCGCGCCCGATCGCCGGCGCAGGGCCGGCGGCGCACCCGGTGCCGATCGCCGCCACCGGCTCGGTGCGACTGCTCGAGACGGGTTCGGAGCGGGGCGACGCCGGCTTGCCGCCGCCGCGGCGGGTCGACGCTCCGCTGCCCGCGCCGCGGCCGGGCAGGGCCGTCTCGATCTTCCCGGCGCCGCCACAGAGGTCCGGCGAGCCGCCGGCGGAGTGAGGACACTCCCGCTGCCGGCGGCGGCCGGACGGCCGCGCCGGATCGCTGCGGCGGGATCGCTGCGGCGGGATCGCTGCGGTGTCCGAGGGGTCGCTGTGGGAGGATGGGACGCACCTCGCCGGTGTGGCGCAGCTGGTAGCGCAGGCGACTTGTAATCGCCAGGCCGTCGGTTCGAGTCCGACCACCGGCTCGAAGAGCTCCGGGCCAAGAGCCGCCCCTGGCCGGCGCCGCCCGGGCCGGCGGCGCCACAGGTGCGCGCTCTGCGGCGCTCAGCCCTCGGGAACAGGCGCCAAGCCGAGCGGCTCTCCGCTCCCCGGCCGCCCGGCGGCCGACCTCCCGGAGAGAAGGAGCGCCCCGGCGAACGCCAGCACGAGGAAGGCGACGTTGGCGAAGTAGGCGCTTCCAAAGGCGGCGGCGATGTGCTGCAGGAGCCCGATCTCGTGCACGACCGCCGTCTCGCCGAGTCGGAAGCCCGGCACCGTGGCCGAGAGGCGCCGCTGCAGCAGGACGGCCACTAGAGCCGTCGCGAAGGTGCTGCCGGTGCGCTGGACGATGTTGTAGAGCGTGGTCGCCGAGGGCAGCAGGCGGCGATCGAGGCGGTAGGCGGCTGCCTGCAGCGGCACGTAGGCGAGCCCGAAGCCGAGGCCGCGCACGAGCTGTGCGAGGAAGAGGACGCCCTCGTTCGTCGTCGCGGTGACGCCGGTGAACACGGCGGTGCCCGCCGCCATCACGGCCAACCCGCACGCCGCCACGCGCCGGGGCCCGGCACGGTCGCAGATCGTGCCGGCGAACGGCGTCATGAGCATCGCCCCGAACGACTGCGGGATCATCAGCAGCGCCGCCCGCAGCGGGCTCTGCTGGCGCACGACCTGGTAATAAAGCGGCAGCAACAGCATCGTGGCGTACACCGATGCCGAGACGAGGGCACTGCAGACACAGGCGACCCGGTAGTCGCGCACGGCGAACAGCCGCAGCTCGAGAAGCGGCTTGGCAGCACCGAGCTGGCGGGCGACGAAGCCGGCGAGCAGCACCAGGCCGAGCGGGAGCGTGACGAGCGTGGCGAGATTCGAGAAGCCGCCGGCGTCACCGACCGAAGCGAGCCCGACCACCACGAGCGACAGCCCGGGCGAGACCAGGCAGAGCCCGACGACGTCGAGCGGCGGTCGCGGTCCCGCCTGCGCCCGCGGCAGGATGCGGCTGGCGAGCGTCAAGGCGATCACGCCGAGCGGGACGTTGACAAAGAAGATGAAACGCCACGAGAAGTGACTGAGGATGAGCCCTCCGGCGACCGGTCCGAGGATCGGGCCGAGGAAGGTGGGGGCGCCGGCGATGCTCATCACCCGGCCCATCCGTTCCGGGCCGGCCTGCCTGGCGAGCACCGCCTGCCCGATCGGGACGACCATCCCCCCGCCGAGGCCCTGCAGCACGCGAAAGCAGATCAGGCTGAGCGCCGACCAGGCCAGCCCGCAGAGCATCGAGCCGGCGAGGAACAGCCCGAGAGAGCAGAGCCAGGCGCGCTTGGCGCCGAAGGCGTCGGCGGCGAAGCGCGAGAGCGGGATGACAAGGGCGAGCGCCAGGAGGTAGCCGGTGGTCACCCACTGCACCGTCGTCACCGACACCTTGAAGCTGCGCCCGAGGTCCGCCAGGGCGACGCTGACGATCGTCGAGTCGAGGATCGTCATCACCGAGCCGAGGAGGACGACGACCGCCACCTCGACGATGGCGCGGTCGAGGCGCGCCCCGCCGGCCGGCGCCGGGGCGCGACGAGGTGGCGGGGACGCCGGGTGGCGCTCGGTCAGCGGTACTCGCGCGGGATCCGGTACACGTGCTCGCCGTCGCCGTCAGCAGGCGGCGCCGTCGTCCCGTCGCCGTTCCCCCCGTTGACGAGCACAGGCACGAGCTCGACCTCGTCGATCGCCACCGGCTCGAGAGCGGCCTGCACGTCGCCGGGATGGGGAGCGACCGGCACCGTCGAGTAGGCGCCCGTGGCGCTGCGCATGACGACGTTGGCACGCTTTCGCCGGCCACCGCCGTCGGTGCCCTGAAGCTCCTTGCACAGCTTGTAGGCGATCGCGAGCACGAGCAGCGGCACGACGACGGTCACGTAGCGGAAGAACACGAGGACGTAGTTGAGATCGAGGTGCAGGTAATTGGCGAGCACGTCGGTGGCGCTCGCTCCGAACATCACGAAATAGAAGGCGAACACCGAGGCGCCGATAGAGGTCCGGATCGGATGGTCGCGGGGCCGGTCGAGCAGATGGTGCTCGCGCCGATCTCCGGTGAGCTTGGCCTCGATGAAGGGATAGGCATAGATCGCGCCGAAGGTGAGGCCCGGCAGCAGGATGCCGGGGAAGAAGGCGTTCGGGATCATGTGGCCGGGAAGGTGGATCTCCCATGCCGGCATGACGCGCAGCGCTCCGTCGAGCCATCCCATGTACCAGTCGGGCTGCACGGCGTAGCTCACCTTGTACGGCTCGTACGGCCCGTACAGCCAGATCGGGTTGATCTGGACGAAAGCCCCGAGCAGGAACGTGATGCCGGTGGTGAGGAAGAAGAAGCCCTGGGCCTTGGCGGCGTAGACCGGCCACAGCGGCGAGCCGACCACATTGTCCTCGCGGGCGCCGTTGCCCGGGAACTGGGTGTGCTTGTGGCGGATGATCATCGCCAGGTGGGCGCTGATCAGCCCGATGATGACGAGCGGCAGGATCAGCACGTGGATGATGAAGAAGCGGGGGATGATGGCGGCGGTGCCGGGGTAGTTGCCTCCGAACAGCCAGACCGCCAGGAACTGCCCGACGATCGGGATCGACTCGAGGATCGAGAAGCCGATCCTGAGTCCTGTTCCGGAGATGAGGTCGTCGGGCAGGGAGTAGCCGAGGAAGCCGTTGAAGATCGCCAGCGTGAGCAGTGTGGCACCGACGATCCAGTTGATCTCGCGCGGCTTGCGGTAGGCGCCCGTGAAGAACACCCTCAGCATGTGCACGACGATCGAGCCGATGAAGATGTCCGCCGCCCAGTGATGCGCCTGGCGCATCAGCAAGCCGGCGCGCACCCCGAAGCTGAGATCGAGCGTCGAGGCGTACGAGATCGACATCTTCTGGCCGACAAGGGGCGCGTAGGCGCCGTGGTAGACGGTGTCGCTGCCCGAGGGGACGTAATAGAGCGTGAGGAAGATGCCGGTGACCACCAGGACGAGAAAGGAGTAGAGCGCTATCTCGCCGATCATGAACGACCAGTGGTCGGGGAAGATCTTGTCGAGCAGCTTGCGGCCGCCGCGCGAGATCGCCAGCCTGTCGTCGACCCACGCGTAGGCTCGCTCGCTCATCTGCGCGCTCATTGCGGGCCGGCTCCTCGTGACCAGAAACCCGGCCCGATCGGCTCGTCGAAGCCGCCCTGGGCACGGAGGTACCCCTTCGAGTCGACATAGAGCGGCAACTGCGGCAGCGGCCGCGGCGCCGGGCCGAAGACCGGCTCAGCGGCGTCGGCGACGATGAACATCGACTGGTGGCAGGGGCAGACCAGCTTTCCGAGCTGCTTCTCCCACAAGCTCACCGGGCAGCCGGCATGGGTGCACACCTTGGAGAAGGCGAGATATCCGTGCGGACCCCAGCTCTGGCGCTCGGGAAACGGCGTCGGGGCATACCCGCCCGACTGGTAGCGGATGAGCACGGTCTGGGACACGGCGCTGCCGACGTCGTCCTCGGGGAAGACCGTGACGATGCCACCGACCGCCACGTCGTCGACATGCAGCCGCTGGTTGTAGATCGTGGTCAGGTAGGAGCCCTTCTTCCACTTCGTCGTGTAGAGGGTGAGGCCCGGCTTCGGGCCGAGCGAGCGCAGCAGCGGGAAGGCGAGCACGACGCCCATCACGGCACCGCCGGCAGCGAGCAGCTTGGTGAGAAAGCCGCGCCGCTGGACGGCGACCCTGCCGCGGCTGGCGAAGTCGGCGACGAGGTCGGCCCGCTGCTGCGGATCGGCCGCCATCAGGTGGCGCTCCTCCTCGAACGGGCCCCGCGGCATCAGGTACTTGCCCCAGACGACGGTCCCGGCGCCGAAGAAGAGCATGCCCGCCCCGAGGGTCCCGCCGAGCCAAGGGTTGCTGGCGCCTTGTATGTAGACGGCGCCGAAGCCGGCGAAGGCCAGCACCGCGAGAACGAGCAGGGCCGCCGCGGTCACCTCGGCCCGCCGGGGGTGCTTGGCGCCGATCTGCAGCTGCGGTGCGTCGGCGGGGGTCTTCGCGACCGAGACCGCCGAGCCGCGCCCGTCGGAGGCGTGGATCGTCGGCCGACTCAGCCCGTCGCCGGGCCCGCCAGCGTGCTCGCCGCCAGGCCGGCTTTCGCGCTCGTCAGGCATGGATCATCTCTGCACCGTCGGGTCCCTGCGACGGTCCGCTGCCGTCTCCGTCGTGCGGCTCCTTCGGGCCGGGGTGCCCGCTGCGCTCCTCCTCGGCGCGCTCGCCGATCCAGAGCGCCCCGACGACACAGGCGCCGACGCCGATGAAGAGGGCGATGAACCCTTCCGCGACCGGCCCGACGCCGCCGAGACCGAGGCCGCCGGGGTTGGTCGGGTGCCCGATCTCCTTGGTCACATAGGCGGCCAGGTCGGCGAGCTGGCGGTTGGAGATCACGTGGCTGCTGAACACCGGCATGTTGCCGGGTCCGCTGCGGACCGCCTCGGCGACCTGGGTGGCGTTGACGGCGTGCAGGCTCGGGGCGAAGTTGCCGTCCGAGAGGGCGTCGCCGACCCCGGTGATGGTGTGGCAGGGAGCGCAGTTCAAGGCGAAGACGTCAAGCCCGACCCCCTCGCTCGCATGTGAGAGGTCGACCGAGTAGATCGGCAAGCCGCCGGGCGCGAGCGAGGCGACGTAGGAGGCGATCGCCACGATCTGGCTGTGCGTGAAGAACGGCGGCTTAGGTATCGGCTGGCTCGTCGGGTTCGCCAGCGGCATCCAGCCGCTCGCCATCCAGAGGTAGGCGACCCCTGAGCCGAGCCCGCGCAGATTGGGCGCCAGCGAGCTGCCGGCCGCTCCGAGGCCGTGGCAGCTCGAGCAGCTCTCGTCGTACAGCGTCTTGCCCTCGCTCAGCACGGCGGAGCTCGGGTGGGCGTCGACGGCGCGGACCGGCGCGCCCGGCGCGTGGCTGGCGGCAAAGCGCCCGGCGGCGTGGGCCGCCGC
>DAHUZG010000224.1 GCA_027306715.1 Acidimicrobiaceae bacterium | reverse complement strand
GCGGCGGCCCGGTCCCGGATCGAGTCGGCGCGGCGCGGCGAGGAGGGCGTCTCGTCGAGGTGGGCGAGGTAGCCGGCGAAGTTGCGGCGGAGCTCGGCGAGCGAGTCGCCGCCGAACTTGCGCAGCGCCTCGCCGGCGAGCACGAGGGCGACCATCGTCTCGGCGACGACGCCCATCGCCGGCACCGCCGTGACGTCGGTCCGCTCTTTGAACGAGACGGTCTGCTCCTTGGTGGCGACATCGACGGTCTGCAGCACCGGGCGGTTGAGCGTCGCCAGCGGCTTCATGTGCGCCCGGGCGACGACGAGCGCCCCGGTCGTGATCCCGCCCTCGATGCCGCCGGCGCGACTGGTGCGCCGCAGGTAGCTCCCGCTCTCCGCGTCCCAGTAGACGGCGTCGTGGGCCTCCGAGCCTCGCCGCGCCGCGACCTCGAAGGCGTCGCCGAGCTCGACGCCCTTGATCGCCTGGATGCTCATCAGCCCCTGGGCGATCAGGCCGTCGATCTTGCGGTCCCAGTGCACGTGGCTGCCGAGGCCGACGGGCACCCCGTAGGCGAGGACCTCGGCGACGCCGCCGAGGCTGTCGCCGACCTTGGCGGCGGCCTTGATCTCGGCGACCATCGCCTCCTCGGTGGCAGCGTCGAAGCAGCGCACCTCGGAGGCGTCCACCTGCTCGAGGTCGCCGGGCTGCGGCCGCAGGCCGGGAGGGGCGCTCACTGATCCGAGGGCGACGACGTGGCTCAGCACCTCGACACCGATCGCGGCGAGCAGGCCCTTGGCCAGGCAGCCGGCGGCGACCCGCGCTGCCGTCTCGCGCGCCGAGGCCCGCTCGAGCACGTCGCGTGCGTCGTCGAAGCCGTACTTCTGCATCCCTGCCAGATCGGCGTGACCGGGCCGCGGCTGGGTGAGCACCTTCGACGGCTCGCCCGGTGCCGCCGACATCTCCTGCTCCCACTTCGGCCACTCGGTGTTGGCGATCTCGATCGCCACCGGCGCCCCGAGCGTGCGGCCGTGGCGCACGCCGCCGAGCAGGGTCACCTCGTCCCTCTCGACGCGCATCCGCGGCCCCCGGCCGTAGCCGAGGCGGCGCCGGGCGAGCTCGGCGGAGATCGTCTCGGCGGTGACGGGCAGACCCGCCGGAAGGCCTTCGACGACGACGGCGAGGGCGCGCCCGTGCGACTCGCCGGCGGTGAGGAATCGGAGCACGGTGCGGAATCTAGTTGGCGGGGGACCGCCTTCCCCATGCCCGCTCCAGCTCGCGCCGGGAGTGGATGCCGAGCTTGGCGTAGGCGCGTCCGAGATGGTGCTCCACCGTCCGCGCCGAGAGGAGCAGCCGGAGGGCGATCTCGGGGCTCGTCAGCCCTTCGGCGGCGAGCGCGGCGACACGCTCCTCCTGGGCGGTGAGCCCGTCAGGCGGGGAGCTGCTGCGCCGGCCCCCGGCCGCCGCCAGCTCCTCTGAGGCGAGCACGATGAGCCTCTTGGCGCCGGTCGGCTCGAGCAGGGTGAGCGCCCGGTGAAGAAGCGGGCGCGAGCGGGCGGCACGGCGGGTGAGGCGCAAGAAGCGGGCGTAGGCGATCAGCGTCTCCGCCTCGGGCAGCGGCATCGCCCCGGGGCAGTGCTCGGCGACGCCAGCGGCGTAACGAGCCTCGGCACCGTCGAGGTCGTTGCGCCGCCAGGCGATCAGAGCGCGGCCGCACTGGGCGACGGCGCGTGGCGCCCGGCACGCCAGCGGGGCGCAGATCTCCTCGAGCCGCGCGACGAGCGCCTCGGCGGCCGCCAGCTCCCCGGCGGCGACCAGGGCTTCGATCGCCGGCCCGTGCCAGGGGACGATGCACGGCTCGAGGACCCCGGAGCGCTCCGCCGTGCAGGCCGCCGCCTGAGCGCTTCCGGCGGCCTCTGCCCCCCGCCCCGCGGCGACAAGGGAGCGGCACTCGAACATGCAGAGCCACAGCCGCAGGTAGGGCGGGTCGCCCGAGGCAGCGGCCAGCCGCTCGAGCTGGCGCCGCCAGGAGTCGCTCTCCTCGATCTCGCCCTGCTCGTAGCAGAGGTGGGCGAGGCCGACGCTGACGAGCGGCGCCAGCGTCGGCACGAGCTCGGAGAACTCGCCGGCGCTTCGCAGCGTGGCCACCGCCTCGTCGACGCGGCCGATCCGCCAGAGGGCGTCGGCCCAGGTGACCGCCATCGCCTGGTAGCTGAGCACCGCCCCCTGCTCGCGGCTCGCGCCGAGCACGGCGAGCGTGACCTGCTCGGCGTCGGCGAAGCGCTCGGAGATCTTGGCGAGGTTGGCGTAGCCGAAGGTGACGTCCCAGCTCAACACCGATCGCATCCGGCGCCCGCTTGGTGCGGCGAGCTGGCGGCGGGTGGCAGCCGCCAGCTCGTCGAGGGCCGCCGGGTCGCCCCCGATCACGGCGAGGTAGCCCTCGGCAGCGGCCGCGTCGGCGCGCAGCCACTCGTTGCGCACGTCGAGCCGCAGGATCGCCTCGAGCGCGCCCGTGATCGAGTCCCGCGCCGACCGCGGGCCCTCGATCAGCCAGCCGATGAAGGCGGCGTCGAGCAGCACCGCGACCGCGAGGTCGGGGTCGAAGCTCTCGGCGAGCGCGCTCGCCTCGGCTGAGCACTGCTTGGCCTCGGCGAGGCGGACCTCGGCGAGCAGCACCTGGGCGAGCAGCCGCAGGCCGGCGACACGGTCCGGGGCGCTCAGCCGCGTGTCGTCGAGGTAGGCCCGCAGCACCTGCTCGGCGCCGGCGACGGCGCCGGTGGCGAGCCTCGCCTCGGCCAGCTCGAGGCGCAGGCCGGCCGGGACGTCGGCGCCACCGACACGAAGCGCCGCCTCGAAGTGCGAGGCGGCGGTGGAGAGCGCGCCACGGGCGAAGGCGTCCCGCCCGGCCGCGTGCAGCACCGCCACCGCCACCGGGTCGCCGGCGGCACCGGAAGCAACGACGTGCGGCGCCACCTCCGAAGGGTCGGCGCCACGGGCGGCGAGCGCCTCGGCCGCCCGGCGGTGGAGCGCCTGCCGGGTGGTCGCGCCGAGGTCCTCGTAGAGGGCCTGGCGGAAGAGCGGGTGGACGAACTCGGCGAGCCCGGCCGAGGGGCCCGGCCGGAGCAGCCCGGCGGCGTGGAGCGCATCGAGCTGCGCTGCCGCCTGCTCGCCCGCCAGCGCGGCCGCCAGCGAGCTCTCGAAGCGGGTCCCGAGCACGCAGGCGGCGCGCGCCAGCTCGAGCGCGGCGCCGCCGACGCCGGCGAAGCGCGGCAGGAAGACCCGCTCGGCGACGGCGCTCGCCGAGCCGGCGAGGGGGTCGTCGCCGCGCAGCCACGCCGCGGCGCTCTCGCCGAGCAGCAACGGGTTACCCGCGCAGGCGGCGCTCAGGCGGGCGACGACCTCCGGACCAGCGGCTCCGCCGAGCCGGTCGGCCAGCAGCGCGGCGCTCCCGTTCGAGGAGAGCGGCTCGAGCCGCGCGAGCGTGGCGAAGCCGTCGCCGGCAAGCATCCTGGCGTGCTCGCGGACAGAGGCGGGCCAGGGTCGCAGCGCCGCCACGACGGCGACGCGCAGCCCAGCGAGGCGCCGGCAGAGCAGGCTGAGCAGCTCGACCGAGTCGGCGTCGGACCAGTGCAGGTCGTCCACAGCGAGCAGGAGCGGCGAGGGCGCAGCGGAGCGCAGCCAGCCGAGCAGCTCGCTGTAGCGGCGAAGGCGGGCGTCGCCGGCGCGCCCGCCCTCCGGTCCGTCCTCGACCGACGCCCCGGGGGCGCCGAAGCCGGTGAGGAGTCGGTCGAGCAGCCCGAACGGCAGCGACGCCTCGAGCTCGGAGCACGAGGCCGCGGCGACGGTGAAGCCCGCGGCGGCGGCGTCCCGTCGGCACCGGGCGAGGAGCGAGCTCTTGCCGAGACCGGGCTCGCCGACGAGGAAGAGCACCGCGCCGAGGCCGGTCGAGGCGCCCTCGAGAGCGGCCGCTATCGCCGCCTTCGCGCCGTCCCGCTCGAGCAGGGCCACCTCCAGCCCCTCCCCTCCTGCCGGGGCCGCGCCCGGATCGCCGGCAGCGGCACGTTGCAGGTCCACGTTGCAGGTCCACGATTCTAAGGAGTTGTGTAGGCAGAGGTGTAGGTAATCGTGTAGGTAATCGCGTGAGGGGCGAGCCGGTGACGACGGCCGGCGGGAGACCGGCGGGGGCTACTTCTTCGCCGACTGGAAGTAGGGGTTGCTGCCCTCGTCGTGCGAGGTGACGTCGACGACGTCGGTGATCTCCGGCACGGCCTCGCGGATCGCCACCGAGATGCCCTGGCCGAGCGTGACGGCCGCCAGCCCGCCGCCCTGGCAGCCCCCGGACAGCCGGACGTAGGCGATCCCCTCGTCGACGGCGACGAGGTCGGCGCGCCCGCCGTGCATCGCGATCTGCGGGTTGACCTCGTCCTCGATCACCTCGGCGACGCGCCGGTGCAGCGGCGAGGAGGGATCCGCCGCAGGCAGCGGGCGGCTTCCCGGCGCCACGGGCGGCGTGTTCGGGTTGAGCATGACCAGACCGGGCCCGTCGGGACCGCCCTCGTTGACGTCGAGGGTGGCGCCGCGCAGCCTGTCGATGCTCGACGCCGCCACGACCACGCTCAGGTCGTCGTGGGCGACGACGGCGTCGCCGGGCGCGGCGTCGGCGAGCGCCTCGAACCACATCTCGTAGGTGTACGAGCCGTTCTCGGCGCCGGCGACCTCGATGAAGAGCGCCAGACGATCGGCGTCCGGCTCGCCGGCACGGGCCTCGCCGATGAAGGCACGGGCGGCGTCGGTGAGGAGCAGGACGGGCTCGAGGGAGGCGTCCACGCCGCCCCCCTCGGACGGTCCCCGGTCGAACGGTGAGGTCACCTCCACAGACTACGACACGCCCGGCGCCGGCCGTCCTCCTCCGCGGCGGCGGCGGTTGCGCCGGTCGCGAGGGCCGGCACGCCGGGCGGCCCGGAACGCCCGGGCGGCCCGGCATGATGGAGCAGTGCCCCGCCTCCTCCTCGTCCTGCCCACGGCCAGCTACCGCGCCGAGCAGCAGCTCGACGCCTCGCGGCGCCTCGGGGCAGAGGTCGTGACGGCGAGCGAGGAGCGACAGGCCTTCACCGCCCGCTACCCCGAGCGCTTCCTCGAGGTCGACCTCGCCGACCCGGAGGCCGCTGCGACCTCGATCGTCCTCGCCGCCGAGTCGCTCCGGCGCGACGGGCGCGGCGGCATAGACGGCGTCCTCTCGGTGGACGACCGTGGCCTGCTCACCGCCGCCATCGCCGCCGAGCGGCTCGGCCTGCCGCACAACCCGCCTGCGGCTGTCGCTGTGA
>DAHUZG010000220.1 GCA_027306715.1 Acidimicrobiaceae bacterium | reverse complement strand
CGCCAGGCGGTGGTGCTGGGGAGCCTCCTACCCGGCGACCGGCTCCCGTCTGTGCGCGAGGTCGTCGGCCAGGTGACGATCAATCCCAACACCGTGCAGCGCGCCTACCGCGAGCTCGAGCACGAGGGCGTCATCGAGGCGCGGCCGGGGCTCGGCACCTTCGTCGCCGGGCGCGCTGCTTCTGCGGTCAGCTCCGCAACGATGAACGAGCTTCTCGGGGCACTGTGCGAGTGGGTCGAGCGGGCGCGAACGGCCGGGCTCGACGACAACGGCGTGGCGGCCCTCGTCGCCCTGGCGCTTCGCGGCGAAGAGGTCCCGGCGCGATGAGCCACGAGCCGGCGGCACTGTCCGCCGAACGGCTGGCAAAGCGCTACCGGCACCACTGGGCGCTCTCGGAGTGCAGCTTCAGCCTGCCCGAGGGCCGCATTGCCGGCCTCGTCGGCCCGAACGGAGCCGGCAAGTCGACGCTGCTACGCATCGCGGCCGGGTTCTCGCTGCCGACTAGCGGGCGGCTCTTCGTGCTCGGGCGGGAGGCGCCGCTTCGCTCGCCGGCGGATCTGGCGCTGATCGGGTACCTCGACCAGGAGCGCCCGCTCTATCGCTCGCTTCGCGTCGAGGAGCTGCTCGAGGTCGGGAGGCGGCTCAATCCCCGTTTCGACGGAGCGCTTGCTCGCCGCCACCTCGAGGCCCTCGAGATCGATCCCCGCAAGCGTGCCGGGCGGCTGTCGGTCGGCCAGCAGGCCCAGGTGGCGCTCATCTGCTGTGTTGCCAAGCGACCCGCCCTGCTCCTGCTCGACGAGCCGGTCGCCGCGCTCGACCCGTTCGCCCGCCAAGGGGTGATGCAGCTCCTCTTGCAGGCATCGACAGAGGAGGGAACGACGATCCTTCTTTCCTCGCACGCCATCGCCGACCTCGTCGGGACCTGTGACTACCTGATCCTGCTGGCACGATCCACGGTGCTGCTCGCCGACGAGCTCGACTACGTGCTTGCCAGCCACCGCCTCCTGAGCGGCGCCGACACCGTCGAGCTGCCTGCCGGCGTCACCGTCGTCTCCGAGCAGCGGGCCCTTCGCCAGCGCGACCTGCTCGTGCGGATCGACCAGCCGTTCGAGGCGCCGGGCTGGCGCATCGCTCAGCCGGGGCTCGAGGAGCTGGTGATCGCCTACCTCCGCGAGGAGAGCCGGCGCCCGGCCGGCACCGGCACGCTCGCCGACAGCGTCGGGGCCGAGCGATGACCTGGCTCGCCTGGCGCCTGCAGCGCACGCTCGTCGCCGCTGCGCTTGTCGCGCTCGCTGCCGCTGTCGCCTTCCTCGCGATCACGGGCGCCATCCAGGATCATGCCTACAGCTTCTACGCGGTGCTCGGATGTGCCCAGCCGGGCTCGTCGAGCAACTGCATGGCGGCGGCGTTCCACTACGACTCGACGGCGATGTTCTCGGGCCCCGGCGCTGCGCTATGCGTCTGTCTTCCGGGCCTTGCCGGGCTCGTGCTCGGCGTGCCGGCGGTGGCGCTCGAGATGCGCGAGCAGACGGTCCGCTTCGCCTGGGCGCAGTCGGTCACCCGCTGGCGGTGGCTGGCCGGAAAGGCAGTGATCGGCGGCCTGCTCGTCGCGGCGGCCTTCGCCTGCCTCGTGCCGTTCTTCAGCTGGTGGAGCGGAGCGGTGCAGCGCGGCGAGGGCATCCTGCCGAGGAACTTCGACCTGCAAGGCGTCGTCCCGCTCGGCTATGCCTGCTTCGCCTATGCGCTCGGGCTGGCCCTCGGCGCCGCCGTTCGCCGCGTCGGTTGGGCCTTCGCGCTCGGAGTCCCGATCTTTGCCACCGTGCGCCTCGGGATCGACCACTTCGTCCGGCCTCTGCTCGCCACGCCGGTCGCCACGGCGACGACGAACGCCAACTGGCTACCGGCCCATGCCTGGGTGCTGAACGAAGGCTTCCTCCCGGTCGGGGCGCTCTCGCCGCCCGCCGGCTCGAGCTGGACGAGCGGCTACGCGCTCGCCGGTGCCTGCAGCCCAGCAGGCAACCGTCACTGCCTCATCACCGAGCACCTCAGGTGGGTGGTGCAGTACCAGCCGGCGAGTCACTTCTGGCCGATGCAGTTCGAAGAGCTGGCGATCTACCTCGGGCTCACCGGGCTCCTCGTCGCCGTGGCGGCGTCCAGAGTGCGCCTGTGGCAGGCGTGAGCGCCCAGTCGAATCGAAGCGACCGTTCGACCGTCTGTTGATCGTGGGAAGGTCGATCTCCGCCTGACGCCTGCTGGACGAGGCTCGCGATGCCGTGCCGGACCCGACGCCCTGCCTGCCTGCCAAGCACGCGACACTACCTGCCATGAGGATGCGCTCTACCTTCTTGGCGGCTCCGCTGATGACGCTCGCCGCTCTCGGCTGGGGCGGGGCGGCCCTCGCTTCACCATCGGCGGCCGGCTCACCGGTGCGCTCCGTCTCGCTTCCACACGGCTTCGAGGCGCGTGGTGTTGTCGCGACGACCGGTGGC
>DAHUZG010000217.1 GCA_027306715.1 Acidimicrobiaceae bacterium | reverse complement strand
CCGGCGGCGCGCCCTCCGGCTCCGCCGGCGCCGCAGCGGTCGCCGGCTCGCCGTCCTGCCAGGATTTCAGCCGCTACGCGCCCGGTGCCTTCGTCGAGGTGCGAACCGTCGCCGGCGCCGAGGTGAACGGCAACCGGTGTGCCGCCTACCAGTTCGGTGACGACCGGGCTTTCTTCCCCGCCCTCCCGGGCCGGATCAGCGGCCTGCGGCCCCGTTCGAGCTCGCCCGAAGGCGAGCTCGTCGTCTACTTCACCGCGCCCTCGACGGTGAGCGGTGGCCCGACGTTCAGGGTGAGGGCCTCGACGCTGTCCGGCGGACTCTACGACGGCGATCTCCTCCTCATCGCCGAGCCGATCTCTGCCCAGCACACCCTGCGCGATCTGCTGCTCGTGGAGATCGCCGTCACGGCGGCGGCCCTCGTGCTCGCCCTCGCGATCGGTTGGTGGATGGTCCGACTCGGACTGGCGCCGCTGCGCCGGGTCGAGGCGACCGCCGAGGCGATCTCGGAGGGGGACCTCGGACATCGCGTCCCGGGGGACAAGGCCCGCACCGAGGTCGGCCAGGTCGCCCGGGCGCTCAACGTCATGCTCGGCACGATCGAGCAGGCCTTCGCCGAGCGCGACGCCACCGAGGCCGAGCTGCGCGCCTCCGAGGAGCGGCTGCGCCGGTTCGTCGGCGACGCCTCGCACGAGCTGCGCACGCCGATCGCCGCCGTGTCGGCCTACTCGCAGCTCTTCGAGCGCGGCGAGGGTCACGAGGAGGACCTCCCGCGGGTGGTGCGCGGGATCAAGCTCGAGACCGCCCGCATGGCCCAGCTCGTCGAGGACCTGCTCCTCCTGGCTCGCCTCGACGAGCACCGTCCGCTTCGGAGCGAGCCGGTCGAGCTGGTCGACCTCGCAGCCGGTGCGATCGAGACGGCACGCACCGTCGGGCCCGAGTGGCCGCTGCGCCTCGAGGCGAGGGAGGCCCTCGAGGTGCTCGGCGACCGCCTGCAGCTGCGCCAGGTGCTCGAGAATTTGCTCGCCAACGTGCGGGCGCATACCCCGCCGGGCACGGCCGCCACCGTCACGGTTCGCGCAGCAGGCGGTGAGGCGATCGTCGAGGTCGCCGACGAGGGTCCGGGAATGACCGCTGAGCAGGCGGGGCGTGTCTTCGAGCGCTTCTTCCGTGTCGACCCGTCGCGCGCCCGCGAGACCGGGGGAGCCGGGCTCGGCCTCTCCATCGTCAACGCCATCGCTGCCGCCCACGGCGGGCGCGCCGTGGTACGGGCGACGCCCGGAGCCGGCGCCAGCTTCGAGATCCGGCTGCCACTGGCGCCGGAGGACCAGCCGGCGCCCGAGCAGGTGCCCGCGCCGGCGGGAGCGGGCTAGCTGCTAACGGCGCGCCGGCACACGAAGCTGATCGACCGGCGCATCGCTGCCACCGCGTGGCCCCGACCGCGCTCGGCCGGCAGGCGCGGGCGCTCGACTTGGCGGGTCGGCGTCCGAGCGGCTCACCGGACGAGCTGGGCGATGTCGATCGCCATCAGCGCCAGCACGAGGACCATCACCGCGGCGTAGATCGCCGCCATCGTCCAGCGCGAGCGATGGTTGGCGACAAAGAAGCGACGCATGCCGAGAACGTCGAAGCCGAGCGCGACGACAGCGAGCGGCAGCCCGATCTCGGGAGCCACGCCGGCGGCGACGCCGAGCACCGGCGCCAGCACCGGGAGCAGGACATAGGTGAGCAAACAGCGGAGCGCCGAGAGGAGGATGCCGGTGCTGAACAGCCGCCGGGTCGTGCTCAGGCTCACCTGGCGCGGCTGTGGGGGGATGAGCAGCAGCCGCCGCATCACGCGCTCGGCGCGCGCCGGCTCATCGGCCGCCGGTGCCGGGCGGAAAGCGGTGGCCGTGCCTGTGGCCGTGCCTGTGCCCGCAGGATCGGATCGGGAGGGCACCACGCTCACCTCTCGACCCTACCCCCACCCCGGCGGGTACGCTGGCGCGCGGTGCACGTCCACCTCCTCGACGGCACCTACGAGCTGTTCCGCCACCACTTCGGCCAGCCCTCGCGCCGGTCGCCGGACGGAGACGAGGTGGCAGCGACGCTCGGCGTCGTCTCGAGCGCGCTCTCCCTCCTCGCCGGCGGTGTCACCCACCTCGGGGTGGCCACCGACCACGTCATCGAGTCGTTCCGCAACGACCTCTGGCCCGGCTACAAGGACGGCAGCGGCGTAGCGGGGGAGCTGAAGGGCCAGTTCCCGCTGCTCGAGGAGGCGCTCGCCGCTCTCGGCGTCGTCGTCTGGCCGATGGTCGAGCTCGAGGCCGACGACGCCCTTGCGTCTGCTGCAGCCGTGGCCGCCGCCGACCCGGCTGTCGAGCAGGTGGTGATCTGCACCCCGGACAAGGATCTCGCCCAGTGCGTTCGCGCCGGGCGCGTCGTCCAGCTCGACCGGCGCACAGGAACGGTGCGCGACGAGGAGGGAGTGCGGCTGCGGTTCGGCGTCGGACCGGAGTCGATCCCGGACTGGCTCGCCCTTGTCGGAGACTCGGCCGACGGCTTCCCCGGACTGCCCGGATGGGGCCCGAAGAGCGCCGCAGCGGTGCTCGCCCACTACGTCCACGCCGCCGCCATCCCCGACGACGAGCACAGCTGGCCCGTTCCGCTGCGCTCCCTACGCGGGGCCGCCTCGCTCGCTGCGACGCTTCGCGCCGGCCGCGGCGTGCTCGAGCTGTTCGTCGTCCTCGCCACGCTGCGCCTCGACGCCCCGGTGATGAGCGCCACCGGGGAGCTGGCCTGGGCCGGGCCGAGCGCAGGCTTCGAGTCGCTCTGCCGCCGGCTGGGCGCTCCCCAGATGGCGGAGCGGGCCGAGGCGCTCGCTCAGCGACGCAAGGTGTCGGAGAGGTAGCGCTGGTAGAGCCGCACGAGGTCGGAGCGGTGCTCGACGCGCTGGCGGGCAGGCTCGAGTTCTTTTCCTTCGAGGTAGTCGCTCAGCTGGTCGAGGAACGCCTCCCAGCCTGCGCCGATCGACGCGGCGTGGTCGACGGCCAGGCCATGGTGGGCCAAATTCAGCTCGCTCGAGCCCGGGTCCTGCTTCGAGGCGGCGACGCTGGCCCTCACGATCGACGAGCCCCAGCTGTACGCGAAGCACTCAGGCGGGCGTAGCTCGAGGACCACGCCGTCGATCAAGCCCTCGCCGAGGTCGACGAGGAACCGGCCGCCCGTGCGGAGATCGGCGCGGACGCGGCCCTCCATCCAGCGCTCGAGCCGGGCCGGCTCGGTGAGGGCGGCGAACACCGTCGCGCAGGGAAATCGCAGCTGGCGGCGCCAGATGAGCGTGCAGCACGACTCGACCTGGGGCAGCTCGGCGGTGGCGATAGCGCGGTGCCCACCGGTGACGGCGGCGATCGTCTCGGACACAGGGACAGTCTTCCAGCCGTCGCCGTCGCCGACCACCCCTAAATTTGCCCGCTTGCCGCCGCGCGAACGGGGTGATCACGGCTCGGGGCTGAGGCACTCCTCCAGCGCCACGGCGACCGCCGCCACGTTCGAGCGCACGTCGAGCTTGCGCTGGATGTTCCGAGCGTGGGTGCGCACGGTGTTGAGCGAGAGGTAGACACGCCGGGCGATGGCGGCGTTGTCAAGGCCGCTCGTCATCAGCCGGAGCACCTCGAGCTCCCGGGCGCTGAGGGCGGCGAGCCGGCCGGTGGAGCGGGTTCCGCGTGCCTCGGTGCCGACTTCGTCGAGCAGCCGCGGCAGCAGTGTCGGCGAGGCCCACATCTCACCGCGGGCGGCCCAGGTGATCGCCGTGATCAGTTCCTCGAGCGGGGCACGCTTCAGCACGAAGGCGGCCGCCCCGGCGGCCAGCAGTCTCCCGACGTCGCCGACGTGGGCGTCGCCGACGAGCGAGACGACGATCAGCGATGGCTGGATCACCTTCAGCTTGGTGACGATCTCGGGGCTACACGCACCGGTGAAGCCCTCTCCGAGCACGATCAGCCGGGGCCGGTGCCCGGCGACGAGGCGCTCGAGGTTCGAGAGCGAGGTGGCGGTGCCGAGGACGCGCAGGCCCGTGACCGGCTCGAGGCAGGACGAGAGCCCGTCACAGAGCACCGGGTGCCCGTCTGCCACCCCGAGGGTCACGTCGTCGAGCCCCTGCTGGCGCCCGGGCTGGGCGAGGAGGTGATGGTAGTCGTAGGCCCGTGTCGGGCGAAGTCGCTCGGGGAAAGCGGCGATCGCCGCTTTTTGGTGCTCGCTCGGCTCTGTTCCACTCGGCATGCCACTGATCTGTCCGAAACGAGAACGGAGCAATCTTTGTGTCGGTAACCCTCACCGAGTCATAACACCGTCAAGGAGGGGCCGCCGTGGCGGGGCGATGACCTACGCCCCCCGGTCGCCGGCACGTGCTGCCGGTCACCGGCCGTCCGAATCCCCGATCCACGCCCGCCGGGCTGCGGGACCTCGACGGGAACCGGGCGAGCTACGGCGGCGGCTCAGGCGAGGACCCAGCGCGGACGGGTCCAGAGCTGCCAGTGCTCGACGGTCCCGAAGCCGACCGAGCGGTACAGCCGCTCCCCTGCGGGCGAGGCGACGAGCAGGCAGTCCCGGCAGCCGGCCGCAGAGGCGCGTGCAAGGGCGCCAGCGAGCAGGCGGCGCCCGTAGCCCTGGCCCTGCAGGTCGGGTTCGGTCGCCATCGACCAGACGCAGACGGTGGTCCCGGCCCTCACGAGCGCCGTCCCCGAGACGAGGCGGCCGCCGTGCCGCAGCCCGAACAGCGCGAACGCCGGGTCGTGGCCGGGATGCCCGGTGGCCGAGCTGTCGGGCAGCGCCAGCTCGGTGAGCTCGGGCGGCAACGCGAAGGCGGCTCCGACGAGCGCCCGGAGCTCGGCGATCCCTGAGCTGTCGAGAAGCTCGACCTCCTCTCCGGGGTCGCTCGACTCGGACCCGAGAGCGAGCCGCATGAACGGCTCGCCGCCGATGCAGACATAGCCCGCGTCAGCCAGGAGCGACACGGCCCCGAGCGCGGCACCGGCGACGACGACGATCGCCGGCCGCCGCAGCGCGGCCACGTCCTCGATCGACTCGACGAGCAACCGCCGGTCCCCGCCGTGGACGAGGACGAGGTTGTAGTCGACCGCGCCGGCGCCGCTGAAGGCGAGGAAACGGCCCTCACCGACCCAGTGCCGGCCGTGCCGGCCGCCGCCGGACCCGCTCCAGAGACGTGTCGTCTCGCCGAGCTCGTTCCGCCACGTCACCAGCAGCTGCTCGCCGGGACGGTCGGGGCGAAGGGGGGCTTCGGCGGCCTGCAGGCGGGTCACGGATCGCCGAAGCTGGAGGCACACGGATCTCCGAAGCTGGAGGCAAAGGCGGCGATCTGCTCGGAGACTGCGGGCCTGAGCCACTCGAGGTGCATGGCGTGATCGATGGCGGGGATCTCGGCCAGCTCGAAGCCGCCGCTCGCGAGCCCGGCGGCGAAGCGTCGGGCAAGCCGGTTCCGCAGGTACTCAAGGCCGTCGTCACCCTCGGCGAAGCACCACAGCACCCGGGTCGGCACGCCCGCGAGGGCGTCGAGCCATCTTCCCTGCGCGTTGCGCGCCCCGAAGAGGTCGAGCAGCGTCCACCAACCGCTGCGCCGACCGCGCTCCTCGCGCTGCCGCTGCGCCGTCCGCCGCGACCGGGTGTCGCTGAGCAGCGCCTCGACCGGGTCGCCACGTTCGTAGTAGAGCTGTGGGTTGATCGCCACGACGCCGCTCACAGGTTCCTCGAGCACGGCTCGTAGCGCGATCCAGGCTCCGGCGCAGAGGCCGGCGAGCACGATCCGAGTCTGGCGGAGTGCTCGCAGCGCGGCGACGATCTCGAGCGTGGCTCCGAGGCACACCTCGTCATAAGGGCGCCCGCACGGGCCAGGCGTCTCGCCCCAGCCGGGGAAGTCCACTCGCGCCGCAGCGATCCCGCGACAGGCAAGGTCGCGCGCGTACTCCACCCAGGCTCGTCCCGGGCCGACGTGTGGCTCGGAGCCGGAGTTGAGGAAGACCACGGTCGTCTTGGCCGGGCCGGTGAGCGGCTCGCTGAGGACGCAGGCGTACGGCTGCCGTCCGAGCGTCACGACGCTCTCGATGCAGGCGCCGCCGCGCCAGGCAAGCCGCCTTCTCGCCAGCTCGGGTGCCGCCAGCTCGGGTGCCGCCAGCTCAAGAGGCCCTGGGCCGGCCCCGATCGCCGGCGCCGCCGGCGGCGTCTCGAGGCGCCCGGGTGCCCCGGCGAGGAAGCCGCGCACCCGCTCGAGGAGGTCAAAGGGAACCTGGCCGTCCTCGGCCGGGACGTCGAGGAACCGCTCGGTACCCCCCTCGACGACGTGCTCGACCCGGACGCCGAGCTCGCGCAGCCGCTTCACGAGCTGTGAGCCGTCAAGCCGTTCGGGCCGGTCGATGACGAGGGCGCGCTCGGCCGGCCGCCCGGTGAGCGAGGCCGGACCGAGCCCCGCCAGCCCCGCGAGCGCTTCGGCGGGAAAGGCGAATCCGGCGACGACGAGGCCGTTCGCCGTGCCGGGGCGGGGATCACCCTCGGGCACCGGTGTCCCGAGCAGCTCGAGCTCCCGCCGGTAGCGCCGCCCGGAGACGACCGGCGCCCAGCAGACGAGGTCGTCGGCCCCCGCCGCAGCCGCTTCGGCTGCCGCCATCGCCGCTCCGGCACGCAGCCCGACAAGGGCCAGCCGGCCGGACCCGAGGCGCCGGAGCTCGTCAGCGGCGTGCCGGATCGAGGCCCTCCAGTGTCCGAGTCGGTCGGGGTCCCAGATCTCACCGGCGGAGTCGCCCGTACCGTCGTAGTCCAGGCGCAGCGCGGTCCAGCCCGAGACGGCGAGGGACTCGGAGAGCTGGCGCAGCGCGTGGTGGGCGCACCAGTACTCGTAGCCGAGCGGGGGGCAGATCACCGCCGCCGGTCGTGCCGCTGCGAGCTCGTCCCTCGGGGTCGTCAGCCAGCCGAGGAGAGGGCGTGTTGAAGGCCCGAACCAGCGCGGGGTGGTGGTCGCCGCGCCATCGAGCGACTCGAGCCCGAGCGACTCGAGCCGCGGAGGGCCCTTCGGCACGTCGAGCCGCGCGGTGTCGAGCATCCCGGCCCCCACTCGACCCCCGGCCCCCACTCAGCCGGAGTGCCCGCTGGCCGACAAGCGCAAACGACGAGGGGCGTTTGGACGAGAGGCGTTTGGTCGCTTGCAGCAGGCGGGAAAGAGTCGGCAGAGGGTGGGGGCGACGGCGCCGGTGCCGGGCGCCTGAGAAGCGGCGAGGCCAGCGATGAGGCGTGACGAGGGGAGGTCCTCACTGGCCGTTGCGTGCCGGGGACCGTCCGAGCGCGGACAGTCCGACCGAGGACAGTCAGAGCGCGGACAGTCGAGCGAGATCCCTGTCTTCTTCGGCGGCGCCGACGAGCCGGTGTTCGGCGTTCTCCACCTGCCGGCCTGCGCCACCGTCCGTGGCGCAGTCGCCATCTGCCCCCCACTCGGGGTGGAGGCCCTCTCTGCTCACAAGGGTCTGCGCCGCCTCGCTTGCCGTCTCGCCGCCGGCGGCATCGCCGCCCTCCGCTTCGACTACCGCGGAACGGGGGACTCGGCGGGATCGGCGGCTGGTTCCGGCTGTGTCGAAGCCTGGACGGCCGACATCTGCGCGGCGCTGTCGCTTCTGCGCTCGCTACGTGCTGAACGGGTGGGCGTGGTCGGTCTGCGGATGGGAGCGCTGCTGGCGGCGCGCGCCGCAGCCCGCGCCGGGGTCGATGCCGCCGCCCTCTGGGACCCGTGCAGCTCGGGCCGTTCCTTCGTGCGCGAGCAGGTGGCACTGCGCGCCCTCAGCATCGGCCCTTCCGACAGCCGTTCGGGCGACGCGCGCCCGCGCACGCCGGCGGTGAGCGATCCCGCCGCCGGCGCCCCGCAGGGCGCCGATCAGGCTTCGGGTTCCGACCGTAGCGGTGGCACAGCCGACGGAGCGGTCACCGCAGATGTCGAGGTGCTCGGCGCCGTCCTTGACGGCGCGCTCGTCGCCGAGCTGGAGGCCTTCGAGCTGGCCGGACTCGAGTCCCGGCCGGCTCCTGCTGTGCTCGCGCTCGTTCGCGCCGAGCGAGCTCCGAACCGCCGGCTCGTCGCCCCTCTCGCCCGGTGGCAGGCCGAGGTCACCGAGGCAGCGGGCCAGCCGGAGTTCGTGGACGCGCTCCCTGACTCCTCGGCCGTGCCCGAGCACACCCTCGAGCTGCTCGACGACTGGTTGCAACGCCAGCTCGGCGGCGGTCCGCCGTCCGAGCTCGACCTCGGCCACCTGCCCCGTGCCGAGGCCAGATTCGCCGAGCACGGGGCGCTCATCTGCGAGCGGGCACGGCATCTCGGCCCACTCGGCCTGTTCGCCGTCGAGTCGGCGCCGGCCGAAGGCGCTCGCGGTCCCACGATGCTCTTCCTCAATGCGGGGCTGATCCACCACACGGGGCCGTCGAGGCTGTGGGTCGATCTCAGCCGCCGCCTCGCCGCCGGCGGCATGCGGGCGGTGCGGATCGACCTGAGCGGTCTGGGCGAGAGCCCGACGCGGCCGGGCCAGCGGCGTGAGCTGGTGTATCCGCTGGAGGCGCTCGAGGACATCGCCGCTGCGGTGAAGGCGCTCGAGGAGGACAACCCCGACGGTGTCGTCCTCTCCGGGCTTTGCGCCGGCGCCTACCACTCGATCGAGGGCGGCATCGCCCTCGGCGCCCGTGGCGTGGTGGCGATCAACCCGTTCCTCAATTTCGACCCCGAGGAGGTGCGCGAGGGGGGCGAGCTCGCATCCGACCGCAACGCCGTGCGCCCGTACGACGGCTGGATCAAGCCGCTGATGCGTTACCGCTGGCTCGTCGACCTCGGCGACCGGCGCGTGCCTGCTGCCGTCTGGTGGGTCCTCTCGCAGCTCGGCCTCTACACGAGTCCCGCGATCCCGATCGAGAGGCTCGCCGAACGCGACGTGCGCGTGCTGCTCGTCTGCGGCGACCTCGAGAGCCGCCAGTTCACCCGGCGCGGGCGCTGGACGATGCGCCGGCTCGAGCGCTCGGGGCTCGTGCAGCTCAAGGTCCTGCCCGGCAGCGACCACACGCTGTTCGGGGCCGAGGCGCGTGCCGAGGCGACCGCTGTCGTCTGCGAGTTCGTCCTCTCCCACTTCGGTCGCGCCAGCGCTCCGGGTTGTGACGACGCCCTCGAGCGCCGCCGGCCGGCGCTTGGCCAGCAGGGATCGCCGTCGCCGGCCGCCCCGCCGGCGCCGGCCAACCGGCGTTGAATTCGGCCGGCGCCTGAGCCGAGCTCGGGACGCCCCGGCTCAGGACGCCCCGGCTCGGGACGCCCCGGCTCAGGACGCGGCAGCCCCCACCTTGGCGAGCTTCTCGACCTGGGCGGCCGGAACGACGTCGTAGTGGTCGTGGCTGGCCGAGAATCGCCCGTAGCCTCCGGAGAGGGCTCGCAGCTCGATCGCGTAACGTCGCAGCTCCGCCGTCGGCACGAGGGCGACGATGACTTGGTCACCGTCCTCGTCCGGCTCGCTCGAAAGGACCCGGGCGCGGCGGGTGTTGATGTCGCCGAGGACGTCGCCCTGGAACCGCATCGGCACGTGGACCTCGAGCCGGGAGACGGGCTCGAGCGGCACCGGGCCGGCCTGGCGCAGCGCCTCGCCGAAGCCGAGGGCGCCTGCCATCTCGAAGCTCGCCTCGGAGGAGTCGACGGGGTGGAACTTGCCGTCGTCGACGGTGACCTTGACGTCGACGACCGGGAACCCGAGCACGCCGCCCTGTCGCATCGCCCGCCGGACGCCCTTCTCGACTGCGGGGATGAACTGGCGCGGGATGGCGCCCCCGACCACCTCGTCGACGAAGAGGAAGCCCTCGCCGCGCCCGAGCGGCTCGAGCCGCAAGTGGCAGACGCCGAACTGGCCGTGGCCGCCGGTCTGCTTCTTGTGCCGCCCCTCCGCCTCGGCGGATTTGCTGATCGTCTCCCGGTAGGGGATGAGCAACTCGTCGCGCTCGACGTCGACGTGGAACTTCCGCGACAACCGCTCCTCGACGACGGCGAGGTGGGTCTCCCCGAGCCCGCTGACGACGGTCTGGTGCGTCTCGTCGTCCCGGCGCACGAACAGTCCGGGGTCCTCCTCCTCGAGACGGTGCAGCCCCGTCATCAGGCGGTCCTCGTCGCCGCGGCTCCTCGGGCGCACGGCGATGGCGAGCGCCGGCTGGGCGAGGTCGGGGAGCGGCACCTCGACCGGTGCCCCTCTCGGTGCGAGGGTGTCGCCGACGCGGACATCGCCGAGCTTCGGCACGGCGACGAGGTCGCCCGCACGTGCCTCGGAGACCGGTGAGGCGGTCTTGCCGACGAGGGTCTCGAGCACGTGCAGCCGCTCCTCGGCGCGCGTACGCGTGTTGACGAGCACGACGTCGGGACGCAATGTGCCGGAGACCACCTCGAGCAGCGAGACCTTGCCGATGAACGGGTCCGTCGTTGTCTTCACGACACGCGCGAGCGGTTGCCCGGATGGGTCGCGGGGGATCTCGAGGATCTGGTCCCCGGCGCGGGCCCGCACCGGGCGCTCGTGGCCGATCTCGCAGATGAAGTCGGCCAGCCGACCGACCGCCACGCCGGTGAGCGCCGAGCCGCAGAGCACGGGGAAGACGTTCGAGGACTCGATCCCGACGGCGAGCGTCTCCTCGAGCTCGGCCGCCGACGGCACGTCGCCCTCGAGGTAGCGTTCCATCAGACCGTCGTCGGCGACGACGATGCCTTCGACGAGGCTGTCGCGCACGCGGTGCTCGAGCTCGGCCATCTCCTCGGGGATCGGGCCGCTCGCGGCGCTCGGCGGCCCGTCGCCGGCGGCGGAGTACGTGATCGCCTCGTCGGCGAGGAGGTCGGCGACGCCGACGAAGCGACCGTCGCGCACGATCGGCATCTCGAGCGGCGCCACCCCGCTGCCGAAGGTCGTCTGCAGCTGCTCGAGCGTCTGCTCGTAGCCTGCCCGCTCGTGGTCGAGCTTGTTGATGAAGATCAGCCGCGGTACGCCGGCGCGCTGGGCGAGGCGCCAGATGACCTCCGTCTGCACCTGCACCCCGTCGACGGCGCTGACGACGAACACGGCGATGTCGGCGGCGTCGAGAGCGAGCTGGACGTCGACGATGAAGTCGGCGAAGCCGGGCGTGTCGATGACGTTCACCTTGTGGCCGGCGTGCTCGAAGGCGGCGACAGCCATCGACACCGAGAGGTGGCGTCGGAGCTCCTCGGGCTCGAAGTCGCAGACGGTCGTGCCGTCCTCGACCCGCCCGGGGCGGGCGACGACGCCGGCCTGGTGGAGCAGCGCCTCGGCGAGCGTGGTCTTGCCGGATCCGCCGTGGCCGACCAGGGCGACAGTGTGTACCCGTACAGGCAGGCCAGCGGTCATGCGGCCACCTCACTTCGCTTCCGGGCAGCGATCTCTTCCCGCTGCGGTGCCACCTATCATGACCCCGGGAAACCTGTGCCGCCGAGCCCGATCGGCGCGCCGACCCACCCCCGGCGGAGGCGAGGTAGGCGGTGATCATCGTCAAGATCGAGCGCTGGCCTGACGACGCGGACCTGGACGATCCGCGTGAGCAGAGCCGCCCCCACACCAACATCGCCCGGGCGGTGATGCGCAACGACCATCTCGGCACCGCTGAGCTCGGCAACTACGACGTCGAGCTCTACGACCCGCCGCCGTACAACCCGTGGTCGGGCGAGACCCTGCACGGCAGGGTGGAGTCCTTCCCGCGCCGCCAGCTCGGCGCCTGGGACCTGCTCTACCGTGCCCTCGATCGTATCGTCGGCGCGCGCAACAGCAGCGACTCCGACCGGGTCGAGGGCTGAGGCCGGCGCACTCGCCGCTCAGCGCCCCGAGCGCACCTCGTCGGTCAGCGCGGCGAGGGCCGGGCTCAAGCTCGGGGCGAGCGGATGCGGGTCGACGAGCGCCGCCGCCGCCGCCGGCAGCTCGGCGAGGTCGGCCTCGAAGCGGCGCCGGGCGAGGCTGACGGCGGCGGCGGGTGACGGGCGAGGGCCGATCCGGCGGCCGCCGGCGATCACCGGCTCGAGCAGCGCCGTGCTCCCGGCGGGAACGGGCTCCGAGCGAAGCGCCAGCACGTCCACCAGCCCTGGGGACCGGAACACCTGCTTGGCGCCGGGCAGGCTGGCCTTGCCGGCTGACTGCTTGGCCACCGGCCGCCCGTCGTAGGCGACGAGCTTGTACGCGCTCTCGAGGTAAGGGGCGTCGGCGCTTACCGCCAGGCGGGTTCCCACCCCGGCGGCATCGACGGGGGCGCCGAGGGCGACCAGCCGTGCCAACCCACCTTCGTCGAGGTTTCCCGAGGCGAAGATCCGCACCGCCGGCAGGCCGTTGTCGTCGAGGCGACGGCGCGCCGCCACCGCCAGGGTGGGGAGGTCGCCGGAGTCGATGCGGATCGCCGCCCGCTTGCCGAGGTCGAGCTGGCGGATCACCTCGATGGCGTGGTCGACACCGGTGAGGGTGTCGTAGGTGTCGACGAGGAAGGTCGAGCGTTCCGGGAACTGCGAGCCGAAGGCGATGAAGGCGTCGAGCTCGGAGGGGAACGCCTCGACGTAGGAGTGCGCCATCGTGCCCGACGCCCGCAACCCGAAGCGCAGCGCCGCTTCGACGTTGCTCGTCGCCGCGAATCCCGCGATCGCTGCCCCCCGGGCACCGGCCATACCCGCCTCGGTGCCGTGGGCCCGCCTCAGCCCGAACTCGATGAGCTCGATCTGCTCCGCCGCGGCGACCCGACAGCGGGCGGCCTTGGTGGCGATCGCGCTCTGGTAGGTGAGCCGGTTGAGGATGCCGGTCTCGACGAGCTGCGCCTCGGCGATCGGCGCGGTCACCTCGACAAGCGGCTCGCCGGTACCGACGAGGGTGCCCTCCGGCACGGCGACGACATCGCCGGTGAAGCGCAGGCCGGCGAAGGCCTCGAGAGCGGCGCTGTCGAAGCCGAGGCGACCGATCGCTGCCAGGTCGTCGTCGTCGAGGTGGAAGCCCTCGAGGTACTCGACGACATCTTCGAGCCCTGCGGCGACGAGATAGCCGCGACCGGGCGGGAATCGTCGCACGAAGCAGCTGAAGGTGGCCGTGGCGGTCATTCCACGAGTGAGGTAGCTCGCTGCCATGGTCAGCTCGTAGAGGTCGGTGACGAGCGAGGCGGTGCTCACCTGCCCAGTCTCGCAGCCGGCTGCGCAGTCGGCCCATTCGGCCCGCCCGCAGCGGGTCACGCTGGCCGAATGCCCATCAACGGTCGCGCCCTGCTCGCCCCGGGCGCCCCCCCCGGGTGTTGTGGCCGGCGTGCGGCGGGGGGCCGGCCGGCTCGGCGCCCCCGGACCCGAGCCAGCCGGCCTCCCCGGTCGAGGCGCGGGCGGCCCCGCCCG
>DAHUZG010000215.1 GCA_027306715.1 Acidimicrobiaceae bacterium | reverse complement strand
CCGGCGGCGGCGAAAGCGACCCAGCTCGTCGCCACCCAGCGTGCCAGCTCGGCGTCCTCCTCCTGCCAGGCCCACGGTCGCGCCGCCAGGTTGTCCCAGACGTAGGGCAGCTCGGCGGTGTGGAAGGCGCCGTAGTAGGGGAGGCCGTCGGCCGGCGCCCACCGGGTGAGCAGCTCCTCAGGAAGCGGGGGCTCGCGCTCGAAGCAGTAACCCCACACCGGCGCCCCGCTCTCGGCATGTGCCCGCATCCAGCTGAGCAGCGGCGCCACGATCATCTGGTCGCCGGTGAGCCGGCGCCATGACTCTCGCCAGTCCGCCCCGCCGCTGGCCGGGTAGGCCTCGGCGAGCTCGCCGCCGAGGCCGGCGAGCCAGCCGGAGGAGCTCAGCAGCTGCTCGAAGCCGTCCCGGTCGGCGGGCCGGGCGTACAGCGAGCCCTCGTCGGCGTTCCATCCGGCGAGGAGCGGGAGCCGAGCCTGGAGGCCGGCGGCGAACACGTCCTCGAGCTCGGCCTCGAGCAGCCAGTTGTCGATGACCGGCTCGAAGCCGCCGGTGACGAGCGCCGCCCCGGGCAGCTGGCGCAGCTGCTCGAGCGGCTGGGCGCGCAGCCGCCGCGCCGCCTCGATCTCGTCAGGGCGCCCGGCGGCGGTGAGGCCGAGCAGCGAGGGAGCGCTCCGGAAGGCGGCCCCGCTCTGGGCGATCACCCGGCCGAAGAGCCCTCTCGCCGGCGGTGAGGCCATCAGCCGGCAGAGGTGAGCGGCACCGGCGGAGTTGCCGAAGGCGGTGACCCGGCCCGGGTCGCCGCCGAAGTGCTCGACGTGTCGCTTCACCCAGCCGAGGGCGGCGAAGATGTCACCGAGCCCGTAGTTGCCACCGACGCCAGCGGCCGCCTCGCGGTCGAGCTCGTCGTGGGTGAGGAAGCCGAGCGCGCCGAGGCGATAGTTGAGCGTGACGACGACGGCGCCGCGCGCTGCGAGGCGGGCGCCGTCGTAGAGGTGCTGCGAGCCCCAGCCGAAGCGATTGCCGCCGCCGTGCACGAAGACCATCACCGGCAGCGCCGGGCCGGATCCGTGGGCCGGGGTCCACAGGTTGAGGTAGAGGCAGTCCTCGCTCATCACGAGCTCGCGCGGCCCGGCGTAGTTGGCCGCGAAGAAGAGCGACCCGCGCGGCGGCTGGGCCTGCAACGGGGCAGGTCCGAAGCGGGTCGCCTCGAGGGTGCCGTCCCATCGCTCGACGGGCTGGGCGTGCCGCCAGCGATTCGCCCCGACCGGCGGCGCGGCGAAGGGCACACCGGCAAAACGGACGATCCCCGCGGCCAGCTGGCGGCCCTCCAGCAGGCCGCCCTCGACCCGGGCGAGCGGAGCGGCGAGGGTCACGACGTCGACCCGGCTCGCTGCGCCGTCACCGCTGGCGCCAACAGTGCTGTCACCAGCAGCGGCGAACGCGGCACGATCAGAGTGCCGTCTCTCGCCGACGCCGGGTCGGCGGCTCGAGCGGCCGCACGGCGCGCAGCCGGGCGCGGGCCGCCTCGCTCATCATCTCGGGCTGCCAGCTCCAGCCGGGATCGACGACGCAACGGCATCTCGTGACCTCCGGCAGCGCCTCGACGCAGCGGGTCACCTCGCCGACGATGTTGGTCACCTGCCAGCAGACCGGGGAGGTGAGGCGGAGCACGACCTCGACCTCCCCGCCGTCGAGACGGATGTCCTCGACGAGCCCCATCTCGGGCAGCGAGATCGGGACGCCGGTGGCGATGCTGCACGGATCGACGACGGCGGCCAGGGCCTGCTCGACGGCAACAAGCAGGCTGTTGCCTCCTCCGGCCACCGTCTCAGCAGGCGTAGGGCGCCGCCTTGGTCGTCGACCACGGCGCCGGCCAGCTGTCGCCCTGCTCGGCCCGCCGGCGGCTGAGCTCGTCGCCTTCGATGCCCGCCAGGCGGGCCGGCAGGTC
>DAHUZG010000212.1 GCA_027306715.1 Acidimicrobiaceae bacterium | reverse complement strand
CCGGCGGCTCGATCTGCGGCTGGTAGGCAGCGGCGGGGACACGCTGCGGCTGCTCGCCGCCACCCCGCGTCCCGACGGCCAGACGCTGCGGGTCGCCCGCGGCGCCGGGACGGCGCGGTCCATCCCGCTGCCGCTGCCCGGGCTGTTCCAGGCCGAGAACGCCCTGCTGGCGGCCGCGCTGGCCGAGGCGCTGGGCGAGCCCGACGCGCTCGACGCGCTGGCCCGGCTGCGCCCGGTGCGCGGGCGGCTGGAGCGCGCCGCGGTGCTGCCCAACGGCGCCGTGGCCTATGTGGACTACGCCCATACCCCCGACGCGCTCGCCGCCCTTCTCGCCACGACCCGCTCGATCGTCCCTGGCCGGGTGACCTTCGTCCTCGGTGCCCGCGGCGGCCGCTACCACGCCAAGCGCGCCGACATGGCGCGCGTCGCCTCGGGTGCCGACGCCGTGGTCTTCACCGCCGACAGCCCCGGCGACGAGGACCCGGCGTCGATCCTCGACGATCTCGTCGCCGGCGTCCCACCCGAGCACGGCGAGGTCGACGTCGAGCCGGACCGCCGGCGGGCGATCGAGCGCGCCATCGGCGACCTGCCGCCCGACGGTGCCGTCCTTGTCACCGGCCGCGGCCACGAGGCCGTCCAGCACTTCGGGACGACGGCCGTGATCCTCGACGACCGCGTCGTCGCCCGCTTCGCCCTCGGGGCGCGCCCGCCGCAGGGGGCGCCCCGGTCAGCGACGAGCGCCAGCGACGCCGCCGTCCCTTCGCCGGGCGCGCCCACGCTGCCGCCGGGCGCGCCAACACTGCCGCCCAGCCGAAGCAGTGGCGTCGCTGTCGTCGTCCCGGCGCGCGACGCCGAGGCGACGATCGCCGCCGCGATCTCCTCGGCGCTCGCCCAGGAGCCCGCGCCGGACGAGGTGATCGTCGTCGACGACGGTTCGTGCGACTCGACAGCGGAGGTCGTCGCCGCTCTCGCCGGGCCGATCCGGCTGCTCCAGCAAGGGCCGCTCGGACCTTCGGCGGCCCGCAACGCGGCCATCGCCGCCGCCAGCTCCTCCTGGGTGGCGTTCCTCGATGCTGACGACGAGTGGCTCCCGGGCAAGCTCGCCGCCCAGCTCGACGCCACCGCCGCGTCGCCGGGCTGCGTGCTCTGCGCCACGGACTGGCGGCGCCCTGCCCCCGGGCCGCCCGCCGCGGTGTCCGGCCGTCGTTCTGAGCCGGCGAGGTCGGTGAGCCGGCACGACCTGCTCGTTCTCAACCGTTTCCAGACCTCGACCGTGCTCGCCCGCCGCGAGGCGCTGTGCCGCGTCGGCGGCTTCGACGCCTCACTCGACGGCTCGGAGGACTGGGACTGCTGGATGCGTCTCTCGGCGCTCGGCACGGTGATCGTGGTGCCACGACCGCTCGTGCTCTACCGCGACAACCCCGACGGCGTGTCGAAGAACCTCCAGCGGGTCTACAGCACTGCCATCGAGGCTGTCGGGCGCCAGCTCGGCGGGGCGGCCACAGCGGGGTCGCCCCCGGCGCGGCCCAGCTGGAGCGGGCAGCAGCTCGCTGCGTGGCACCACCTTCGTTTTGCCGTCGCCTTCGCCCTCGCGAGAGACCGGCCGTCGGCACTCGGCTGCCTGCGCGATCTCGCCAGGGCCGGGCTCGTGCCGGCGGCGCTGCCGGCCGGCGCGCGGCTGCTGCTGCCGTTCCTTGCCGGCCGCGCCCTTCGCCGCGCCGGCGCCGGCGGCGCCGGACCCCGCGGCAGACCTGTACCGGTCCCGTGACCGCCCTGAGGCCCAGCTGAGAAGCCGCTCCTCGACCAACTGAGGTGCAGCCCTCCTCGGTACACTCCGCCGAGCGGCAAGACCGCCCCCGCGTGACCGGGGCGCTCATCGGCGGCGTAGGGGCTCCCCCCGAGGAGCGACAGGCGAAGGACATGGCACAGCTCGAGCAGCGACAGCGGGTTCTCGTCGTCGACGACGAACCTTCCATCCTTGACTCGGTCGCCACCGTGCTGCGCTACGAGGGCCTCGAGGTGGAGACCGCCACGAAGGGCTACGAGGCGCTCGCCAAGGCTCAGAACGAGCCGTTCGACCTCGTCGTGCTCGACGTGATGCTCCCCGATCTCGACGGCCTCGAGATCACCCGGCGGCTGCGCGGCGACGGCGTCAAGGTACCGGTGCTGTTCCTCACAGCTCGCGGCGAGGTTGACGACCTCGTCGCCGGGCTCGGGGCCGGCGGCGACGACTACGTCGCCAAGCCGTTCTCGCTCGCCGAGGTCGTGGCGCGGACCAAGGCGCTCTTGCGCCGCTCCGGGGCCGCCGATCCCGAGACCAGCCGGCTGCGCTTCGCTGATGTCGAGCTCGACGAGCAGACCCACGAGGTCTGGCGCGCTGGCGCGCCGGTCAAGCTCACAGCGACGGAATTCGGCGTGCTACGGCTGTTCATGCTCAACCCGCGCCGTGTGCTGTCGAAGGACCAGATCATCGACCACGTCTGGCACTACGACTTCGGCGGCAACCAGAACATCGTCGAGACCTACGTCCGCTACGTCCGGCGGAAGCTCGAAGCGCTCGGGCCGCCGATCATCCACACCATCCGCCTCGTCGGCTACGTGCTGCGCGAGCCGGACCCGGGCTGACCGCGATCCCGCCCCGTGTCGCTTCGCGCCCGCCTCGTCTACACCGTCACCGTGGACACGATGGGCTTCGCGTTCCTCCTCT
>DAHUZG010000210.1 GCA_027306715.1 Acidimicrobiaceae bacterium | reverse complement strand
GATGTCCCACTCGACGTCCCGCTCGGGATGGGCGTCAGCGATGACGAGCCGATCACGCTCGAGTAGCGAGAAGGGCCGCCCGGAGGCGGTGGCCCCTGCGGAGCGCCGTGGTCGCGCGCCACGCCAGGCGTCAAGGGGTCGTCACCCGGTCGGCCCGAGGCCGGGGATCCGCCCTGCCGCACGCCCTAGCGCGCTAGCGCGGGATCGAGGTGTGCTTGAACTCGTTCAGCTCGGGATGCCGGGCGAGAAGCTCGAGCACCTGGTCGATCGTTGCCACGGCGAGGGCGGCGTCGCTGCCGGGGCGCGTCATCAACCGGACGAACACCGCCTGGTCGTCGATGATGAACGTCGGCACCCCGAACGCAGCGTGCTCGGAGACCGAACGCTCGTGCTCGTCGCGCAGCGCCTTGTATGGCCATCCGTCGTCGAGCTCCTTGATCACGGCCTCGACGTCGACGCCGCCGCTCTCGAGCGCGGTGCGAATGACCTGCGGATCACGGAGATCTGCGCCGTCCTCGTGGCGGGCGGCGAACAGTGCCCGATGGGCGGAGCGGAAATGCTCGGGAAAGCGGTCGCGGACGACGATGCCCGCGGCACCGGCCATCAGGTTCGGCCGCTTGTCGGGCAGGTCCCAGACCGCCGGCTGGCCCTCGTCGACGTGCGCCTGGTCGAGCGAGAAGGCGACGAAGCTGACCTCGTAGTCGGCGCCACCGTCGAGGGCTGCGAGAACGTGCTCGTTGGCGTTGCGGGCGAAGGGGCAGCGGTAGTCCCAGTTGACGGAGAAGGCGGTGGTCATACTCGAGTCAACCGGTGCTCGGGCGGACCCATTCCCCGCGTCTTCGCGCCGCGGTCATTGCATGAGCGCCGTCGCCGGGCTCCCGAGAGCCGGCTGCACCCATCAGCTTCCTGACCGCCCTCCGGCGGCCGGCGGCCTGTGCCCCCGCGCTCGCCACGGCTGCCCGACGGCCGGGTCAGCGCCGCCCGAGCACGTAGCGCTCGATCGCCTTGGCGAAGCCGTCCTCGTCGTTGGAGGCGGTGACGAAGCGGGCGCAGCGCTTAACCTGCTCGTCGGCGTTGCCCATGGCGATGCTGATCCCCGAGTGGGCGAACATGAGGATGTCGTTCGGCATGTCCCCGAGGGTGGCGATGGCAGGGCGCGGGATCGAGAGGCGCTCGGCAAGGTACGCCACGACGGCCGCCTTGTTGGCGTCGGGGTTCGTGACGTCGAGGTAGTAGGGCTGTGAGGCGGCCGCCGAGACGGCGTGACCGAACCGCTCGCGTGCCGCCTCCGAGGCAGTGCGCACCGCGTCGTGGTCGTCACTCACCCCGACCAGCTTGACGACCCGCTCGCGGAGGTCGTCGTAGCTGTCGACGACGGTGGGAGCGAACTCGACCGTCCAGGCCTCGCGGTCGACGTGGGGCGCATCGACCCGGCGGACGTACCACTCCGTTCCCCTGTAGACCCAGGTGTCGAGACCCGCCGATTCCATCTGCTCGAGCACCGGCCCGACGAGATCAGCGGGGATCTCCTTCTCGTCGAGCACCGTCATGTCCGGCTCGACGGTGAGGCCGCCGTTGAATCCGGAGATCACCGTCGTCAGCGCCAGCGGCTCGACGAGCATCGACATCCCGCGTGGCGGGCGGCCGCTCGTCACGGCGAAGGCGATGCCGGCGTCGTGCAGCGCATGCACCGCCTCGACCGTCCGCGGCGTCAACTGCTTGTCGTTCGTGACGAGGGTGCCGTCGACGTCAGCGAGCACGAGTTGGATCGGGCGCTCGGACGAGGGCGAGGACGGGGAGTCGCCAGGCATGGCTCTGTCCTAGCAGCCGGGCGAGCCCGCCGCGGCGACCTCACCGACGCGCCGGGTGCGGTCCTCGGAGCGGTCTGGCGAAGCGGTCTGGCGGAGTGGTCGGGCGGAACGCTCCGGCGCGCTCGTGCGGCCGCTACTACGCTGCGGTGAGTGCTGCTCGAGGTTCGTCGGGCGGGGGCCGGGGACGTAGGCGTCCTCGCCAGCGTGCTGGCGGGGGCGTTCGTTGGCGACCCGGTGGCGTGCTTCATCTTTCCCGACCGGGCGCGTCGGGCAGCGCGCCTCTGCCGCTTCTTCGAGATACAGCTGCGCCACAATTACCTGCCGCGGGGGATCGTGCTCACCGACGTCGAGCGTCGCTCGTGCTCGATGTGGCTGCCGCCGGCGCCCACCGCGCCACCGCTCACGGGTCTGCTCGCCCCGGCGATGATGCCGCTCCTTGTCGGGGCACGCTCGAGCTCGTCGCGGCTTCTGGCGCGCTTGCTCGCGGCCCGTCACCCGACGGCGGCGCACTGGTACCTCGGCACCATCGGGACCGATCCCGCCGTCCAGCGAAGCGGGCTCGGAAGCGCCCTGATGCGTGAGGTGCTCGACCGCTGCGACAGCGAGCAGCTGCCGTCTTACCTCGAGTGCTCGCTCGAGGACAACGTCATCTTCTACGCCCGTCGGGGATTCGAGGTGACCGAGGAGCTCGACGTGCCCCGCGGCCCCCGGTTGTGGCTGATGTGGCGCCCGCCGCGCCCGCCGCCTACCGCCGGCGAGCCGCTCTGTACCCGCTCCGCCGTCCCGGTGCGGTGGCCGGCGGGCCGGCACCGGGTGGGGACGTGTGGGGTCGCGTTTTCCGAGGGCCCTCAACGGGTGACCGGCCGCACCCCCCCCGGGACACGGCGGGCGTCGCCGACGATCTCGGCGAGCACGTCGAGCACGGCGCGCACCGGCGCGCCGGGGAGCCCGCGGCGGCGCTGGGCGACCCCGATGAGGCGCGGCGCCAGCCCGTCGACGGCGACGAAGCGCCAGCGATCGTGCAGGTAGGAGGGAACAGCGCCGGCGGGAAGGATGGCGGCGCCGCTGCCCTCGAAGGTGAGGGTGGCGACGAGTCGCACGCTGTCGGTCTCGGCGCGGGTACGCAGGCGAACGCCCGCTGCGGCGGCGACACGGTCGACGAGGTCACGGTAGGAGACACCGGGGAGCGGCAGCAGCAGCTCGAGGTCGGCCACCGCTTCGACCGAGACGGCGTCGCACGAGGCGAGAGGGTGGTCGAAGGGGACCACGAGGCCGACGTCCTCCTCGAAGAGCGGCACCGTGCGCACCTCGCTGCCCGACGCCGGCAGCTGGAGAACGGCGAGGTCGACCTGCCCCGTGGCGAGCTGGAGGTCGAGCCCGACCGTGGTCGCCTCCATGAACACGAGGTGGAGGCGGGGATGGCGGCCGGGGACGACGTCGAGCAGCTGGGGGACGAGCCAGCGGGCCGCGGTGCCGATGGCGCCGAGGCGGACGGTCCCGACGACCTCGTGGCTGAGCGCGGTGACGTCTGATGCGATGGCGTCGAGCTCGCCGAGCATCCGCCGGGCGCGGGCGACGACGAGCCGCCCCGCCTCGGTGAGCTCGCCGTTCGAGCGATCGACGACGCTCGTCCCGAGCTCGGCCTCGAGCTTCTTCACATGGGTCGAGATGTTCGACTGCACCGTCGCCAGGGCGTCGGCCGCGGCGGAGAACGATCCGTGCTCGGCAATGGCAACGAGGGCGTTCAGCTGTCGAAGATCCATCGTGTAAAACGATAGCAGATATCTGCTGAAACTGTTTGACCGATGACGCCCCGATGCTCATACTTGACCACAGGACGCCAGGCACGGATCCCCCCCCGGTGCCGGGTAGTCACATGAGAGGCGGGCCGGTCCCCCCCCGGCCCGTTTCTCGCGTCCGGCCTCTGATGCGCCGGCCGAGCCCCGGCCGAGCTCTGCGGCCGGCGGCAGCCCGAGCCGCCGAGCCCCCGAGCCGCCGAGCCGCCGA
>DAHUZG010000203.1 GCA_027306715.1 Acidimicrobiaceae bacterium | reverse complement strand
GCATCCGATCTTCCGCGACGACTTCGCCTTCCTCGCATCCTGTGTGACGACGGCGCGACCGAAGCTGACGATCCCCTCGCCGAGCATGGTTCACTACCGCGGCGACAGGGCGGCGATCGACGAGACCGTCTACCCCGACCTCGAGGGGTTCTGGGACGACCTGAGCGCCGCCTACGCCGCCGAGGTCGCCGCTCTCGCCGAGGCGGGCTGCACCTACCTGCAGTTCGACGACACAAGCCTGGCCTATTTGAACGACCCCCAGCAGCGAGCGGAGCTGGCCGACAAAGGTGGCGACCCCGAGACCCAGCACCTGCGCTACATCCGCCAGATCAATGCTGCTCTGGCCGACCGGCCGCCGTCGATGCGGGTGACGACCCACATGTGCCGCGGCAACTTCCGCTCCTCCTGGGTCGCCGAGGGCGGCTACGACTTCGTCGCCGAGGCGCTGTTCTCCGAGCTTCAGGTCGACGGGTTCTTCCTCGAGTTCGACGACGAGCGCTCCGGCGGCTTCGAGCCGCTGCGCTTCGTGCCTCCCGGCAAGCGGGTCGTGCTCGGCCTCGTCACGACCAAGCGCGGGGAGCTCGAGGACAAGGAGATGCTGAAACGCCGGATCGACGACGCGAGCCGCTACGTGCCCCTCGAGCAGCTGTGTCTGTCGGGCCAGTGCGGCTTCTCGTCCACCCAGGAGGGGAACGACATCACCGTCGAGGAGGAGATCGCCAAGCTCGAGCTGATCGTCGAGACCGCCGCCGAGGTCTGGGGCTGAGGAGCCGTCCGGCCGGACCAACCGGCGCGCCGATCAGTCCTCGCCGCGGTCCTCTGCTCCGCGCCGCTCGGCGCCCCGCCCCTTCGGCTCGAGGAGAGAGATCGCCCGCTCGACGGCATTGCGGGCGCGGGTGATCCTTCTCTCGACCTCGGGTCGGTCGGTGGCGCCGCCGGCGACGGCCTCGCGGAGGGCGTCGAAGGCCAGCTCGTCGAGGCGCTCGACGGCGCCGCGCAGGTCACCGGCGACAGCTGCCAGGGCGTCCTCCACGCCGCCAGCGTACTGACCACCACCTGCCCGAGCACATCGCTCGCGCCGAGGCCGGATGGGGCGGGTACCCGTTTCACGTCCTCTCTCGGGTGGAATCTCCCTCTCGGTCGGGACAGGACGTGGCGGCTTTAGATGAGCACACTCGTCTCTGTCGTCGCCTCGATCGTGCTCGTCGGTGTCTCTGCGGCGACCGCAGCCGGCCCTCTCGCCCCTCGAGCGGGCGCTGCGCTTCGGGGCACTCTCCTGTCGGCGCGAGCGCCCTCAGGCGAGCGCCACCGTGCCGGGCCGAAGCGGCGCCGGCAAGGCCGTCGAGCCGGTCAGGTAGCGGTCGACCGCGGCGGCGGCCGACCGGCCCTCGGCGATCGCCCACACCACCAGGCTCTGTCCTCGCGCTGCGTCTCCGCAGGCAAAGACCTTGTCGACGCTCGTGCGGTAGGAGGCGTCGACGCCGATGTTGCCGCGCCCGTCGAGCTCGCAGCCGAGCTCGCCGACCACGCCGCGCTGCTCAGGCCCGGTGAACCCGAGCGCCAGCAGCACGAGCTGCGCGGGCATCTCGACCGCCGATCCGGGGACCGGCCGCAGCTCGAGACGCGGGCCGCCGCCCGGGGCACCGGAGGCCGTGACGGCCACCTGCTCGACCCGCTCGGCGTGAACAGCCCGCACCGCACCGCCGGCGTCGCCGGCGAAAGAGGTGGTGGCGATGCGGTAGAGCCGCTCGCCCCCCTCCTCGTGGGCGCCCGACAGGCGCAGGATCACCGGCCATGCCGGCCACGGGTTGTCGGCGGCACGCGTCGGCGGAGGCTCGGCGAGGATCTCGAGCTGACGGACCGAGCGCGCCCCCTGCCGGTGGACGGTGCCGAGGCAGTCGGCGCCGGTGTCGCCGCCCCCGATGATGACGACGTCCTTGCCGGCGGCGGTGATCGGTGGCTCGGCGAGCGCGCCTTCGCAGACGAGGTTGGCGCCGCGCAGGTACTCCATCGCCGTGTGCACCCCGGCGAGGTCACGGCCGGGGAGGGGCAGATCGCGAGGGCGCGTCGAGCCGACCGCGAGCACGACGGCGTCGAATTCGGCGACGAGCGCGGCTGCCGGCACGAAGCCGGCGTCGTGGGCCGCCGCCCCGGGCACCTCGACGAGGGACTCGATGCCGACGGCGGTGCGCAGCCTTAGCTCGGTCCCCTCGGCCCGCATCTGCTCGAGCCGGCGGTCGATCACGTGCTTCTCGAGCTTGAACTCCGGCACCCCGTAGCGAAGCAGCCCCCCGGCGCGCTCGGCACGCTCGAAGACGACGACGCGGTGCCCGGCGCGGGTCAGCTGCTGGCCGGCGGCGAGACCGGCCGGCCCCGAGCCGACGACAGCGACGCTGCGCCCCGTGGCCGGGGAGGGAGCCACCGGGCGCAGGCCCGACCCTGCAGCCCACTCCGCGATCTCGAGCTCGATCTGCTTGATCAGCACCGGGTCGTCGCCGATGCCGAGCACGCACGAGCCCTCGCACGGCGCAGGGCAGAGCCGCCCGGTGAATTCGGGGAAGTTGTTCGTCGCGTGCAGGCGCTCCGCGGCGTCGGCATGCCGGCCGCGCCAGACGAGGTCGTTCCATTCCGGGATGAGGTTCCCGAGCGGGCAGCCCTCGTGGCAGAAGGGGATCCCGCAGTCCATGCAGCGCGCCGCCTGCTCGCCGAGGGTGTCGGCGGGGAACGGCTCGTAGAGCTCGTGCCAGTCCTTGAGGCGCAGCTCGACAGGGCGGCGCGTCGGGCCGCGACGGCCGACCCGCAGGAAGGCTCGCGGGTCAGCCATGAGCCGCCGCCATGATCGCCTCGTCGACCGGCTCGCCGCGCTCGAGCGCGACCCGGGTCGCCTCGAGCACCCGCCGG
>DAHUZG010000202.1 GCA_027306715.1 Acidimicrobiaceae bacterium | reverse complement strand
ACCACATCTCTCCGCCGATGTCACGTATTCTCTTGGCTACACTCCTCACTCGCAATGAACGCATCGGCCCTGTTCAGGAGGCAGATCAGCAGAGATCAGAGGCGTAACTTCGGCCTAACCGGCGTGGGTCAGCGGGCCGCTCGCGGCGCGGGTGGCGCCGCCCTGGCTGGGCTCAGGCGGCCGCGGCAGCGCCGGCGTCCGCGCTCGCAGCTTTGGCTGCGGCCAGGTCGGGCGCCGGATCGGCGAGGACGCCGGCGGCCGGCGGGGCCAGCCGCGCCCGTCTCAGCCCGGCGACGGCTGCCGCGAGCGCCAGCAGCGCCACCGTCGCGCCGGCGAGCATCGCCTGACGCGGGCCGGCGAGGCGGATCGCTCCGGACCCGGCACCTGTCTCGGCGAGGGCGAGCAGGATCGCCGCCCCGACCGCCGCTCCGATCTGGCGGCTCGTGTTGACGAGCCCGCCCGCCAGCCCCTGCTCGTGGTTCGAGACGCCCGTGCTGGCGGACACGGTGGTGACGAAGGCGGTCCCGGAGTTGCCGAAGCCGACGAGCGCGATCCCGACGAGGATCAGGCCGTAGCCGCCCCGGGCGGGGAGCTGGGTGAGGAGGGCGAAGCCGGCCAGGGCGGAGGTGGTCGTCGCCACGAGCAGCCGCCCGATGCCGATGCGCCGTGCGACCCGGGCGCCGGTGAAGCCGGCGAGGAAGCCTGTCACGCCCTGGGGGGCGAGGGCGATTCCTGTGAGCAGCGGCGAGAAGTGCTGCACGGACTGCAGGTAGACGCTGAGCACGAGGATCTCGCCTCCGGTCCAGAAGCCGAGCAGAACCGTGACGACGCTGGCGAAGCGCAGCTGGCGGTTCCGCAGGATTCCGAGCCGGACGAGCGGCGCCGGGTGGCGCAGCTCGGCAGCGACGAAGGCGCTCACGAGGACCAGTGCGAGGCCGAGCGCCCCGAGCACCGGCGCCGACCCCCAGCCGGCGGTCGGGCCCTCCGAGGCGGCATAGACAAGCGCGGTGATCCCGCCGGTCACGAGGAGGGCCCCGAGCGGGTCGAGGCGGATCCGCAGGGAGGTTCCCGAAGGGCGCGCCAGCAGCCGCGGCGCGAGCGCGGCGGCAACGAGGCCGATCGGCACGTTGACGAAGAAGACGCCCCGCCAGCTCGCCACGTCGACGAGGACGCCCCCGAGGACAAGGCCGGCGACGAAGCCGGTGGAGGCGGTGGCGCCGTAGAGCCCGAGGGCGCGGTTGCGCTCGGGGCCCTCTTTGTAGGTGGTCGTGAGGATCGAGAGTGACGCCGGCGCGATGACAGCTGCCCCGATCCCCTGCAGCGCCCGCGAGGCGACAAGCAGGATGGGCTCCTCGGCGAGGCCGCCGGCGAGGGAGGCGAGGGAGAACAGCACGAGGCCGGCGACGAGCATCCGCCGCCTTCCGAACAGGTCGGCGGCGCGCCCGCCGAGGATCAGCAGGCCGCCGAAGGTGATCGCGTAGGCGGTGACGACCCACTGCACCGAGGTGCCCGAGAAGCCGAGGTCGTGCTCGATCGAGGGGAGAGCGACGTTGACGATCGAGAAGTCGAGCACCGCCATGAAAGCCGCTGTGAGCACGAGCGCGAGCGCCAGGGCGGGATGCGCCGGGGCGGCGGTGTCGTGCTGGATGCGTGCTCGCTGGGAAGTCATCGTCACCACCATATCGGAACGCTACGGCTCGTATTGCGCTGTCGGTAACGTAACCACATGACCGGGCGTGGCATTCCCGGCCGCCCGAGGAGCGAGCAGTCCGAGCAGGCGATCCTCGCGGCGGCGGCGAGCCTGCTCGCCGAACGGGGGATCGGGAAGCTCTCGATCGAAGAGGTCGCCGAGCGCTCGCGCACCGGCAAGGCGACGATCTACCGCCGCTGGCCGTCAAAAGGTGCGCTCGCGCTCGACGCCTTCCTGTCCGTCTACCTCGGCGAGTCGGCGATGCTCGCCGACGCCCTCGAGCACGACCGCGGCTCGCTCGAAGGCGACCTCGCCGCAGCGCTACGGGCCTGGGCGACGACGGTCACCGGCACCGCCGCCCGCCGGATGCTGACCGGCCTCGTCGCCGAGGTGCAGCGAGACCCGGCGCTCGCGGTCAGCTGGCGCGAGCGGGTTCTCGAGCCCGTTCGCGAGGCGTCGAGCGAGCTGTTGGCGCGTGCTGTGCGTCGGGGTGAGATCGCATCCGACACCGACGTCGAGCTCGCCCTCGACCTCGTCTTCGGCCCTGCCTACCACCGCCTGCTCAACGGCCACCTGCCCCTCGACGAGCGCTTCTGTGACGACCTGGCGGCGGCGGTGGCGCGGGCGCTCGGGGCGCGGCCGCCACGGCGCGGCGCCGGGGACGGGCAAGGCGATGCCGGGCCGGACCGGGACGGACCGGACCGGGAGGGGACGGGACGGGACGGGACGGTCGCTCTTCCGGTAGCGCCGCCCGCCCAGTGGCCGGGCGGGACAGAAGCGCCGCCGGTGCCGGGGGGAGCCACAATGGTGAGGTGGCCGCCGAGAAGCTGACCCGCAGCTCGCCCGTGCCGCTGCTCTCGGTGCGTGACCTCTCGGTGAGCTTCGGACCAGCGGTCGCCCTGAGTGGCGTCGATCTCGTGGTCGGCCAGGGCGAGCTCGTCGCTCTCGCCGGTGAGAACGGCGCCGGCAAGACGACGCTGCTGCGCTGCATCGCCGGCGAGCTCGTGCCCGGCAGCGGTGAGGTCGAGCTCCTCGGCCAGCCGGTCGCCGGCGACCGCGCCGCGGTCGAGCGCGCCGGGGTGGCGGTCATCCGCCAGGATCTGGCCCTGTGCGACAACCTCGACGTCGCTTCCAACCTGCTGCTCGGCCGCGAGAAGAGCTGGCTGCTCGCTTCGGACATCCGCGTCCACGCCGAGGCGCGTCAGCTGCTTCGCCAGCTCGGCATCCCGCTCACCGACACCGCCCAGAGCGTGGCGACGCTGTCGGGCGGGCAGCGCCAGCTCCTCGCCGTGGCGCGGGCGATGCGTGACTCGCCGCGGATCCTCTTCCTCGACGAGCCCACCGCAGCCCTCGGCGTCTTCGAAGCGGCTGAGGTCGAGGACCTGATCCTCCGGCTTCGAGCCGGCGGGGCGACGGGCGTGCTCGTCACCCACGACCTCGACCAGATGTTCCGCCTCGCCGACCGGATCCTCGTGCTGCGCGCCGGCCGCCTCGTCGCCGACCTCGACTCAGAGGACGCCCACCCCGACGACGTCGTCGCCTTGATGTCCGGCCAGGCCGTCGAGTCCTCAGCCCGCGGCCAGCTGAGCCGCCTGCAGCGGCTCGCCGACCGGCTCGCCTTTGCCGACCGTTCCTCGAGCCTCTCGCTCATCCTCTCGACCCTCGGGGCGGCGCTGCGCGCCGAGCGGCTGGCGGTCCACCGCCTCCACGGCGACGTGCTGCGCTGCGCCGCCTCATTCGGCCTGCCGGCGCCGCTTCGGGACTCCTGGTCGGCCCTCCCGCTCGGCGAAGCCGGTGGGCCCGTCGGCGCCGCCGCCAGCCGGGTGAAGGTCGTCGTCGACGAGGATGTCGCTTCTGCCACGAGCTGGGAGGCGCACCGTCAGCTCGCCGCCGACGCCGGCGTGGCGAGCTCATGGGCGGTTCCGGTGGTCGGAGCGCGCGGCGTGGTCGGGGTGATCACGGTGCTCGGATCCTCGCTCGGGCGCCCGAGCCGCGACGAGCTCGACCTCGTCGGCCTCTACGCCGGCTACGCCGCCAGCGCCATCGAGCGCGACGAGCTCTTCGGGGAGGTGACGGCGCGCAACCGGCTGCTCGAGACGATCCGCGACGTCCTCGAGACGCTCGCCGGACCGGTGGCCGTCGACGACGGTGTCGTCGAGGCGCTGCGCGCCCTCACTGCCGGCCTCGCTGCCGAGGAGGTGGCCCTGCTCCTCGCTCCGGCCGGACTGTCTCCCCAGGGGCGCGGCGCCGTCGGTCCCGAGAGCAAGAAGGCCGCGCCGTCGGCCGCGGCGCTCGAAGCCGCCACCGCCGTGCTCGGCCGCCCGTTCGGCCAGCACCGTGTGACGCGGCCCGAGGGCGTGGCGCTCGTGACCACCTTCGCCGCGCCGGGAGCCGTCGGGGCGCTCGTCGCCCGCTGGCAGGGCGATGTCCCCCCGCCCCCGGCCGAGGAGCTGCTCGCCGACGCCGCCCACTCTTTTCATCTCGCGCTCGAGCGGGAGGAGACGGCCCAGGCCCAGCAGGAGGCAGCAGCCTTGCGCCGCTCCCGCCAGCTCCAGCGGGGCTTCCTCTCCCGGCTCAGCCACGAGCTGCGCACACCGCTCACCGCCATCCGGGGATATGCCTCGAGCCTCCTCCAGCCCGACGTCACCTGGGATGGCGAGTCCACCGAGCGCTTCTTGTCGCGTGTCGTCGCCGAGTCGGCCCGCCTCGGACGCCTCGTCGACGACCTTCTCGACTTCAGTGCCATCGAGTCCGGCGTGATGCGCCTGCAGCGGGACTGGTGCAACCTCGAGCTCGTCCTCGAGGCGGCGATCGCCTGCCTGGCCCCCGAGCACGCGACAGGCGTGGGGGTCTGCTGCGAGCCGGCGCTGCCCGTCGTCTGGGCCGACCACGACCGGCTCGAGCAGGTGTTCGTCAACTTGATGGAGAACGCCTTCCGCCACAACCCTTCGGGGACCCGGGTCCAGGTCGTCGCTGTCGCCGGAGACTCGTCCTCGGTCGAGATCACCGTGAGCGACGACGGCACGGGGATGCCGCCCGAGCTCGTCCGCGCCCCGTTCGACCTCGACGTCCACAGCTCCGTGCCGACTGCCGGCACCGGTCTCGGGCTGTCGATCGCCCAGGCCATCGTCGACGCCCACGGCGGCTCGATCGAGCTCGACCACCGCCAGCCCGGCGATCCGACGGCCGGGACGAGCTTCACGATCCGGCTGCCGACGGAGTCCGGCCGCCCCGACGAGCGCAGTCCCGACGAGCGCAGCCCCGACGAGCGCAGCGGGGGCGAGGGCCTGGCCGCTCCGCTGACGCGCCGTGGCTGAAGCGGCGCCGCAGTCGGTGCGCCCGACGCGGGCGCTGCTCGTCGAGGACGATCCCAACATCGTCGACCTGATCCGGGCCAACCTCGCCGCCCGGGGCTTCGACGCCGTCGTCTCGACCGACGGTGCCGGCGCGCTGCAGCTGCTCGAGACCGAGGACCCCGACATCGTGCTGCTCGACCTGATGCTGCCGGGCATCGACGGGTTCGAGCTGTGCCGGCTGATGCGCGAGCGCTCCACGGTCGGGATCATCGTCGTCTCCGGCCGCGGCGGCGAGCGGGACAAGGTGACGGCGCTCAACCAGGGAGCCGACGACTACCTCACGAAGCCCTTCAGCATCGAGGAGCTGCTGGCGCGCATCATGGCGACCCTGCGCCGGACGCGGCCGCCGCTGCCGGCGCCGGCGGAGCCGACCGCCACCGTCGTACGCGCCGGAGACGTGGTGATCGACCTCGCCGGCCGCCAGGTGAGCCGTGGCGACACCACGATCCACCTCACCCCGACCGAGTTCGCCCTGCTTCGCGAGCTGGCGCTCGAGCGTGGCAAGCTGCTCAGCCACGCCCACCTGCTCCGTCGCGTGTGGGGTGCGGGGTATGCCACCGAGACCGAGTACGTGCGCGTCTATGTCCGGCGGCTGCGGGCCAAGCTCGAGGTGGAGGGCGGCCCGGCGCTGATCCTCACCCAGCCCCGCTTCGGTTACAGCTTCGTCGCCGCCGAGCCGCTCCCCTCCGCCGAGCCGCTCCCCGCCGCCGAGCCGTCCGCCGCCGCCGAGCCGTCCGCCGCCGCCGAGCCGTCCGCCGGTCCGTCCGCCGGCCCCTCGAGCGGCTCGTTCCCCGCTGCCGGCACGGCGGACGAGCTCTGATTGTGACAGGCATTTCGGGCGTATTAACGAATTGTTTACGGCACGTTGCGGATGTTGATGAAACCGTTAACGGAGCGACTTCTAGCGTGAGCTTCGATCAGGAAGCTGATCCGGAGACCGGCCGTCCGGCCGCGCCGCCGTGGATCCACGTCCAGGGGGTAGTACATGAAGCATCGCACCAGGGCAATTGCCCTTCCGGTTCTGGCGACGGGCGGCCTTGTCGCCGGCGCCTTCGGCGGCGTCAGCGCCGCTGGGGCGGCAGCGAGGCCGAAGGCGGCACCGCCGATCGCCTATAACACCTTCAACCGCAACTTCACGACGATGGCGGACCTCAAGTCCATCGTCGCCAAGGGAAGCGGCGGGATCACCGCCATCCTGCCCGACACCAAGTCGTCCGCCCGCTACACAGAGTTCGACGCCCCGTACCTGAGCGAGGCGCTGCAGAAGTCCGGGATGCCGTCGTCGCAGATCACCGTCGAGAACGCCCAGGGCAGCGACGCGACGGAGTACACGATGGCGCAGTCGGCGATCTCCAAGGGCGCCAAGGTGCTCATCATGGACCCGCTCGACGCCGGCGTCGGCGACCGGATCGAGGCCTACGCCAAGTCGCACGGCGCCACCGTGATCGACTACGACCGCCTCGACCTCGGCGGCAACCGGAACTACTACGTGAGCTTCGACAACGTCCAGGTCGGGAAGCTCCTCGGGCAGGGCCTGGTTTCCTGCGTGTCGGCGTGGCACGTCTCTAAGCCGCAGGTGCTCGAGATGCGCGGCGCCCCGACCGACAACAACGCCACGCTCTTCTTCGACGGGTACAACCCGATCCTGCAGGGCAAGGTCAAGTCCGCCGGATGGGCCATCGTCGGCCAGCCCCCCGGCACCTGGGACCCGCCCACGGCACTGACGGAGTTCCAGCAGCAGTTCGCGGCCCACCCGAACATCAACGCCCTCCTCGCCCCGAACGACGAGAATGCCGCGCCGATCATCAACTACCTGCAGAAGCAGAAGCACATCAAGGCCAAGACCTTCCCGGTCACCGGGCAGGACGCGACCCTTGTCGGCCTCGACAACATCCTGTCGGGCTACCAGTGCGGCACCGTCTACAAGCCGATCTATCTCGAGGCTCAGGCAGCGGTGGCCATTGCCGTCTACGCTCGTGCCGGGATGACTCCGCCGAAGGCACTCGTCAACGGGACCACCCTTGACTCCACCGAGCACAAGTACGTTGCCTCGGTGCTGCTCACCCCGGAGTGGGTCACCCCGGCGAACATGAAGAAGACGGTCATCGCCGATGTCTTCGTCAAGGCCAAGCAGCTCTGCGCCGGCTCGTTCTCCTCGGCCTGCCGGGCGGCAGGCATCAACGGCTGACCAAGCGTCAGACGCGACTGGCAGAAGTGACTGGCCCGTCCTCCCGGTGAGCACCGTTCCTGACGGCTCTCGCGGTGCCCCGCCCCTCGCGGGCGGGGCACCCACGGGGGGGACGGCCGGCCACAGCTCGGTCCCCGCTCCTGAAGGCGAGATGCTGCTGCGCCTTCGGGGAATCTCGAAGAGCTTCGGCTCTGTCCAGGCACTGTCGCAGGTCGACCTCGACGTCCCGGCGGGCACGGTCACCGCGCTCGTCGGCGACAACGGCGCAGGCAAGTCGACGCTCATCAAAGCGATCTCCGGCATCTCGCCCCCCGACTCCGGCGAGATCGTCTGGAAGGGTCACGAGGTGCACGTCCGCACGCCCCGCGACGCCACCGCTCTCGGCATCGCCACCGTGTACCAGGACCTGGCTCTGTGCGACAACCTCGACATCGTGCAGAACATGTGGCTCGGCCACGAGCGCCTCCGCCACGGGCTGCTCGACGAGACCACGATGGAGCGGGAGACCCGCCAGGCGCTCGCCGATCTCTCGGTCGTGACGGTGCGATCGGTGCGCCAGGTGGTCGGCTCGCTGTCCGGCGGTCAGCGCCAGGCCGTTGCCGTCGCCAAGGCCGTGATGGGCAAGGCGGAGCTCGTCATCATGGACGAGCCGACGGCCGCCCTCGGCGTGACCCAGACGGCGATGGTGCTCGACGTCATCGGCCAGCTGGCGAGCCGCGGCATCGCCGTGATCGTGATCAGCCACAACCTGGCCGACGTCTTTGCCGTCGCCGAGCGGGTGGCCGTGATGTACCTCGGGCGGATCGCCGGTCAAGGCAGCCTATCGGACTACGACACCCAGAGGGTGGTCGAGCTGATCACGACCGGCGGCGACTCGCGCGCCTTTGCGGCGGGCGTAGCCTCGGCGGGCGGCAGCGGTGCCCGGCTGCCGGGAAGGGACTGAGGATGTCGGCTCAGGGTCCGGGGTCGGGCTCGGGCTCGACCGGCGTCGAGGAGCCCTCGCCGCCCGCGGGTGGCGCGCCCGCTGCCGGCGGCGTGGCGCCGCTGGCGAACGGCGCGCAGCCGTCGGGCACGCCGTCGGGCAGCGCGCCCCTCGGCAGCTTCGTCAGCCTCTGGCTGCGCCAGGTTCGCTCGGGCGAGTCGAGCGTGCTGCCGGTCGTCGCCGGCTTCATCGTCCTCGTCATCATCTTCCAGACCGAGAGCGCGGTCTTCCTCTCGGCGGGGAACCTCACCAACCTCCTCGTCCAGGGCGCCACCTTCGTGCTGCTCGGGATGGCGGAGGTGTTCGTCCTGCTGCTTGGCGAGATCGACCTCTCGATCGGGTACAACGCCGCCGTCGGCGGCACGGCCATGGCGCTGCTCGCCAGCCAGCCGAACCCCGTCCCCTGGCCTCTGGCGATCCTCGTCGGCCTCGCCGTCAGCGCCTTCTTCGGAGTCCTGCAGGGAACGCTCATCACCCGGCTCGGGCTGCCCTCGTTCATCGTCACCCTCGCCGGGCTGCTCGGCCTCGAGGGGGTGCTGCTGGCTCTGCTCGACCTGAACGGCGCCGCGGCGGGCGGAGTCGTGCAGGTGACGAGCAACGTCATCTCCGACCTCGTCAACGGCAACCTCGACAACGTCGCCGGGTGGATCGTGACGGCCGCCCTCGTCGCTGTGTTCGGGACGCTCTCGATCCGTCGCGACCGCTTCCGCCGGACGAACGGCCTGCACGCCCCGCCGGTCTATGTCACCCTGGCCAAGGTCGTGCTGGCCGCCGCCGCCGGCTTCGTCCTCGTCGCCATCTGCAATACCAATCGCGGCAGCGTGGCGAGCCCGGTGACCGGCGTGCCGTGGGTGGTGCTGATCCTCGCCGCCTTCATCGCCTCCTACACCTTCCTGCTCGGACGGACCCGCTTCGGCCGCTACGTCTACGCCATCGGAGGCAACCCCGAGGCGGCGCGCCGTGCCGGTGTCAGCCTCGCCCGCATCCGCACCATCTGCTTCGGGCTGAGCGGGTTCACCGCCGCCGCCGGCGGGATCATCTACGCCTCCCGGCTCGGCTCGATCTCGAGCGACTTCGACGGCGGCTCGTACGTCCTCTACGCCGTCGCCGCCGCGGTCATCGGCGGGACGAGCTTGTTCGGCGGCCGCGGCAAGATGATCCACGCCGTCCTCGGCGGCGTCATCATCGCCACCATCTACAACGGCCTCGGCCTTCTCAACCTCTCCGCCGCCGTGCAGTACATGGTCGTCGCGCTGGTGCTGCTCGCCGCCGTCATCCTTGACGCTCTCGCCCGCCGCCAGCAGCGGGTCACCGGCCGCTAGTCGGCTTGGAGACGGCGCCCGGCCACATAGAGGCCACATAGAGGCCACATAGAGGAACGCCATCGCACCGGGACCGCCGCTCAGGTCCGCCGGCAAGCCCCGGTGCTACCGTCCGGGAGGTGAGGACCGCCGACCGGCGAGCGCCTGAGGCGACGTTTTGGGCGGCGGCGGGGCGGGAAGCCCGACAGGTGACGACGACAGCGTCGCCCCGCCTCGGAACCCCTCGCCGGTGAGGGGGGGGCGCCGGCTCGAGGTCGGGGGGTCCGGCGCCCCGGCGAGCCCGGACGAAGGCGGCCCCGGAGGGGGGATCGTCCCCTCGAGGAGGGACGGGGGAGGATCCCCCCGAGGAAGGAGGGCGGCGGGGATGCCGAGGTGGCCCGTGCTGCGACAGCTCGAGGGTGCCGACCGCACGGGGCGTGGAGCGGCGGTGAGGTCCGAGCGCTCGGGCGGGCTGCGCGCCCGGACCGCCACGGCCGACAAGGTGGTCAAGTCGGTCTGTCCGTACTGCGCCGTCGGCTGCGGTCAGGACGTGTTCGTGAAAGATGCCAAGGTCGTCCAGATAGAAGGCGACCCCGACTCGCCGGTGAGCCGCGGCCGGCTCTGCCCGAAGGGTGCCGCCAGCCTCCAGCTGACGACCGGCGAGGCGCGCTGCTACGACGTCCTCTACCGGCGCCCGTACGCCGGTGACTGGGAGGTGCTCGACCTCGACACGGCGATGGGCATGGTCGCCGACCGGGTGATCGCCACCCGCCGCGCGACCTGGCAGTGGGAGGACGAGGGGGGCGCCCGCACGCGGCGCACCCTCGGCATCGCCAGCCTCGGCGGCGCCACGCTCGACAACGAAGAGAACTACCTCATGAAGAAGCTGTACACCGCCCTCGGGGCGATACAGATCGAGAACCAGGCACGGATATGACACTCCTCCACCGTCCCCGGTCTGGGGACCTCGTTCGGTAGGGGCGGCGCCACCACCTTCCAGCAGGACCTGCAGAACTCCGACTGCATCGTCATAGAAGGCTCGAACATGGCGGAGTGCCACCCCGTCGGCTTCCAGTGGGTGATGGAGGCCAAAGCCCGTGGTGCCACGGTGATCCACGTCGACCCGCGCTTCACCCGGACAAGCGCCGTCGCCGACATCCACGTGCCGCTTCGCGCCGGCACCGACATCGCCTTTCTCGGCGGGCTCATCAACTACGTCCTCGCCAACGGGCGCTACTTCCACGACTACGTCGTCGCCTACACCAACGGGCCGACGCTCATCGGCGAGAGCTTCGAGGACACCGAGGACCTCGACGGCGTCTTCTCCGGCCTCGACGTCGAGAAGCGCCGCTACGACCCGGCGAGCTGGCAGTACGAGAACGCCGAGATGCCGTCACCGGCCGCCGAGGCACCGGCCGCCGAGGGCAACGCTCATCAGCTCTCGGTGGCCACGGCCGGCCGGGGCGAGTCGCACGGATCGGGCGGCGCCCAGGTCCCTCCCGAGCCCGAGCGCGACGAGACGATGACCCACCCGCGCTGCGCCTTCCAGATCGTCAAGCGCCACTATTCCCGCTACACCCCGGAGATGGTCGAGCAGGTCTGCGGGGTGCCGAAGGACCTGTTCCTGAAGGTCGCCGAGACGATCACCTCGAGCTCGGGGCGCGAGCGCACGACGGCCTTCTGCTACGCCGTCGGCTGGACCCAGCACACCGTCGGGGTGCAGTACGTCCGGGCCGCAGCGCTGCTGCAGCTGCTGCTCGGCAACATCGGTCGGCCGGGCGGGGGCATCCTGGCGCTGCGCGGGCACTCCTCGATCCAGGGCTCGACCGACATCCCGACCCTCTACAACCTGCTGCCCGGCTACATCCCGATGCCGCACGCCAACCAGGACGAGAACCTCGAGAAGTTCGTCGAGGCCACGGCCACCGCCAAGGGCTACTGGGCGGACATGAGGTCCTACGTGGTGAGCCTGCTCAAGGCCTGGTGGGGACCGGCGGCGACGGCCGAGAACGACTTCTGCTTCGACTACCTGCCGCGCCTCACCGGCGACCACTCCACCTACGCGACGGTGACGGCGCAGCTCGACGGCACCTGCAAGGGCTACCTCATCGCCGGCGAGAACCCGGCCGTCGGCTCGGCGAACGCCAAGATGCAACGCCTCGGGATGGCCAACCTCGACTGGCTCGTCGTGCGTGACTTCTCGCTCATCGAGTCGGCGACGTGGTGGAAGGACGGCCCGGAGATCGAGTCCGGGGAGCTCGAGACGGCCGACATCAAGACCGAGGTGTTCTTCTTCCCTGCCGCCGCTCACACCGAGAAGAACGGCAGCTTCACCAACACCCAGCGGATGCTGCAGTGGCACCATGCGGCGGTCGAGCCGGCCGGGCAGGCACGCAGCGAGCTGTGGTTCTACTACCACCTCGGACGCCTGATCCGAGAGAGGCTGGCCGGCTCGACCGACGAGATGGACCGGCCGCTTCTCGACCTCACCTGGGACTACCCGACCGAAGGCCCGCTCGCCGAGCCCGACGCCGGCGCCGTGCTCGCCGAGATCAACGGCTGGGACTCGGACAAGGAGCCGCTCTCGAGCTACGGGCAGCTCGAGGACGACGGCTCGACCGCCTGCGGCTGCTGGATCTACTGCGGCGTCTTTGCCGACGGCGTCAACCAGGCGGCGCGCCGCAAGCCCGGGGGCGAGCAGAGCTGGGTCGCCCCGGAGTGGGGCTGGGCGTGGCCTGCCAACCGCCGCATCATCTACAACCGCGCCAGCGCCGACCCCGACGGCAGGCCCTGGAGCGAGCGGAAGGCCTACGTCTGGTGGGACGAGAAGTCGGCTCGCTGGACCGGTCACGACGTCCCGGACTTCCCGCCCTCGACGTCGCCCCGGTACCGGCCGCCGGAGGGCGCCCGCGGCGCCGAGGCGCTCTCGGGGATCGACCCGGCGGTGATGCAGGGCGACGGCAAGTTCTGGCTCTACGTGCCCACCGGCATCCAGGACGGGCCCCTGCCGACCCATTACGAGCCGCAGGACTCACCGTTCCCGAACCTTCTCTACGGCATCCAGCGCAATCCCGTGCGCCAGCTCGTCAGCCGGCGGCACAACCGCTACCACCCCAGCCCCTCTGCTCCGGGCTCGGAGGTGTTTCCCTACGCCGTGACGACCTACCGGCTCACCGAGCACCACACCGCCGGCGGGATGAGCCGCTGGCAGCCGTACCTCGCCGAGCTGCAGCCGGAGATGTTCTGTGAGGTCTCGCCCGAGCTGGCAGAAGAGCGCGGCCTCGAGCACCTCGGCTGGGCGACCATCATCACGGCGCGTGGCGTCATCGAGGCGCGCGTTCTCGTCACCGAGAGGATCCCGCCGCTGCGCTTCCCCGGGCGAACGGTGCACCAGATCGGGCTTCCCTACCACTGGGGGCCGAACGGCTACACCCGGGGCGACGCCGCCAACGAGCTGGCGGCCATCGCGCTCGACCCGAACGTGCACATCCAGGAGGTGAAGGCCTTCAGCGCCGACATCCGCCCCGGCCGGCGCCCGCGCGGCCCGGGCCGGGCTGCTCTTGTCGAGGAGTACTCGAGGCGTGCCGGCATTACCCCTGACACAGGGATGGAGGTGACCGGTGGCCGCTGATCTGGCCGTCGATCTGGCCGCGCGATTGCCGTCCCTGCTCGAGCGCACGGACCCGGCCACGGCGAGCGGGTGGCGCGACCATCCACCGAGGATGGGGTTCTTCACCGACACCACGGTCTGCATCGGGTGCAAGGCCTGCGAGGTGGCATGCAAGGAGTGGAACCACGTCCCTGAGGACGGCCTTGAGCTCACTGGCATGTCGTATGACAACACTGTCGGCCTCGGCGCCGACAGCTGGCGCCACGTCGCCTTCATCGAGCAGCCCCGCCGTCCGGCCCGCGACCCGGGCACGGAGGCGACTTGTGCCGCCGCCTCCGGCGTCGCCGATGCCGGGATCCGCTGGCTGATGGCCTCCGACGTCTGCAAGCACTGCACCCATGCCGCTTGCCTCGACGTCTGCCCCACCGGGGCTTTGTTCCGCACCGAGCTCGGCACCGTCGTCGTGCAGGAGGACGTCTGCAACGGCTGCGGGTACTGCGTCTCGGCCTGCCCCTACGGCGTGATCGACGTCCGCCGGGGCGACGGCCGCGCCTGGAAGTGCACGCTGTGCTACGACCGGATCTCGGTCGGCGACGAGCCCGCATGCGCCAAGACCTGCCCCACCGACTCGATCCAGTTCGGCCCGCTCGACGAGCTTCGTGAGCGCGCCGACCGTCGCCTCGCCCAGCTTCACGCCGCCGGCGTCGGCGACGCCCGGCTCTACGGGCGCGACCCGGACGACGGCGTCGGCGGAGACGGAGCCTTCTTCCTCCTGCTCGACGAGCCGGAGGTCTACGGCCTGCCGCCGGACCCGGTCGTGACGACCCGTGACCTGCCCGAGATGTGGGCGCGTGCCGGCGTCGCCGCCGTGGCCCTTGCCGGGAGCGTGGCGCTCAGCTTCCTTGCCTCCACAGCAGGCCGGCAGCGATGAGCACGGGCGCCCGAGGCGAGCAGCCAACCGTCCCGGCGGCGGAATTCCGCTCCTACTCCGGCCAGCCGATCCTCAACAAGCCGGTGTGGGGGTCGCCGGACATCCCGGGCTATCTCTTCCTCGGCGGCCTCGCCGGCGCCGGCTCGGCGCTCGCGGCCGGCGCCCAGCTGACCGGCCGTGCCGGCTTGGCACGGGTGATGAAGCTCGGCTGCACGACAGCGGCCGGCCTCTCGCTCGTCGCCCTCGTTCACGACCTCGGCCGCCGTGATCGGTTCTTGAACATGCTGCGCACGTTCAAGCCAACCTCCCCGATGAGCGTCGGCTCGTGGCTGCTCTCGGCCTACGCCCCGGCGGCGACGATCGCCGCGCTGAGCGACCTCACCGGCATCGCCGAGCCGGTCGGGTCGGTCGCCACCGCGGTCGCCGCTCTCCTCGGTCCCGAGGTTGCCGCCTACACCGCGGCGCTCATCTGTGACACCGCTGTTCCTGCCTGGCACGACGGGTTCGAGGAGATGCCCTTCGTCTTCGTCGCATCGGCGGCGAGCGCGGCGGGCGGTCTCGGGATGCTCGCCGCCCCGCTGGCGGAGGTCCGGCCGGCGCGGCTGCTCGGCACCGCCGGCGCAGTGATCGAGCTCGCCGTCGTGGCGCTGATGCAGCAGCGGATGGGAATGCCGAGAGAGGCCTATCGCCAAGGCAAGGCGAAGCGCTTCAGCCGCGCCGCGCAGCTGTCGAGCGGCGCCGGCGTGGCGCTGGCGGTCGCCGGCCGCGGCCGGGCAGCGACGACGAGGCTCTCCGGCGCCGCCCTGGTCATCGGGTCCGCACTCGAGCGGTGGGCGATCTTCGAGGCCGGGCTCAGCTCTGCGGAGGACCCGAGGTACACCGTCGTCCCCCAGCGCCAGCGGCTCGAGCGCCGAAGCCGCGACCGTCCCGGCCGGAGCGCTCGCCCGCCGACCGCTGGTTGGGCATACTGAGAGCGTGCGTCCAACAGGGGTTCATCACGTCTCGCTGAACGTCTCCGACGTGCCGGCGGCGATCGAGTTCTACACCGGGGTGCTCGGCCTCGGGCTGCGCCACGACCGGCCGGAGTTCGAATTCGACGGTGCGTGGCTCGATGCCGGCCCGCAGCAGGTGCACCTCATCGCGGGAGCGGCGCCGCAGGCCGTCGGGCAGCACTTCGCGCTCGCTGTCGCCGATCTTGACTCTGTCGTCGAGGAGCTGCGCGGGCGCGGGCTCGAGGTGAGCGACCCGGCGCCGGTCGGTCGCGGCCGGCAGTCGTTCCTCTACGACCCCGCAGGCAACTGGGTCGAGCTGCAGGAGCCTCCGGCCGCCTGAGCCCCGCTCGTGCTCGCCTCCGGCCGCCCGGGCCCGGTTGCTCAGGCTCGCTCGGCGAGGGTCGGCCCCTCCTTGCGCAGCTCGTCGAGGCTCGTCACGCCGAGCAGTCGCATGGTGAGCGTGAGCCCGGCGGCGAGGAGGTCGATCACCTTCGCGACACCCTGCTCGCCGGCGGCCGCCAGCCCGTAGAGGTAGGGCCTCCCGACCATGCAGAGATCGGCGCCGAGGGCGAGCGCCAGCGCCACGTCGGCGCCGCTTCGGATGCCGGAGTCGAGGACGATCGGCACGCTCCCGCCGACCGCAGCCCGCACCCGCGGCAGCAGCTCGAGTGGCGCGATGCAGCGGTCGAGCTGGCGGCCACCGTGGTTGGAGAGGTAGATCCCGTCACAGCCGGCGTCGAGGGCGCGGCGGGCGTCGTCGGGGCCGAGAGGGCCCTTCACGAGCAGCGCCCGTGGCCAGGTCCGCCTCAGCTCTGAGATCGACTCCCAGGTGAGCGAGGGGTTGAACTGGTCCTTCAGCCGACCGCTCTCGGTCGCCGAGCTCTCCGACACGTTGGCGAAACGAAGCGGTGGCCGTCGCAGCATCCGCGCCCAGTAGCCCGGGTGAAGCCCGATGTCGACAACGGCCGAGAGGCTCAGCCGTGGCGGGATGGTGAGGCCGTTGCGCAGGTCACGCAGGCGGTCCGAGGGCGTCGGGGTGTCGACGGTGACGACGAGCGCCGCCGCTCCCGCCGCAGCGGCGCGGGCGACGAGCTGCCGTGCCCGGCCCTCGGGCTGGCGCAGGGCATACAGCTGGAACCACCACGGCGAGGCCCCGGTGGCGGCGAGGTCCTCGATCGAGGTCGTCCCCATCGTCGCCAGGCTGAAAAGAACCTGGCGTGACGACGCCGCCCGGGCGGCCGCCGGCTCGGCGTCGGGATGGATCATCGCCGTGTAGCCGGTTGGGGCGAGCCCGATCGGGTACGCCAGCGTCGATCCGAGGACCTCGGTCGAGGTGTCGACCGAGGCGACGTCGACGAGGTGGCGGGGGGTGAAGCGCCACGACCCGAAAGCGGCGCAGTTCGCCACCATCGCCGTCTCGTCGCCGGCGGCGCCGTCCACGTAGCCGAACACCGCTCGTGGCAGGCGGCGGCGCGCCGCTTGCCTCAGGTCCTCGATCTCGAACGACGCGGCCAGCAGCCGCCGGGTCGGGTCGAGCTCGGGGCGGCGCAGCTGGACGAGCTCGCGTACCTCTGAGGGTCTCACCGGACCCCAGCCTAATGGGGACCAACCAGTCCGCTCGAGAGGTGAGCGAAGCTGGTTCCGGGCCGCCGGCCAGGCGAGCACCGAATGAGCCAGGGCGTCGAGCTCCCTAGTCCCGGCCGGCCGGAGGTGGTGACCACTCGAAGGCGAACAAGGTGGCGTCGTCGTTGAGGCGACCACCGCTATGGGCGCGGAGGTCGGAGGCCAGCGTGGCGACCCCACGGCCGAGCCCGCCCTGGCCGCGCAGCGCCCCCGCCTCGGCAACGACGTCGAAGAACCCGCCGTCGTGGTCGCGGCACTCCGAGACGCCGTCGGTGAACAGCAGCATCCGCTCACCCGCTTGCAGATGCTCGGACTGCACCACCGGGTGGGCGCCGAGGCCGAGCGGCACGCAGCGGTTCCTCGGGGTGACGACGCGCACCTGCTCGGGGCTGACCGCGATCGGGTCCGGGTGGCCGCAGTTGACGTAGCGGATGGTCCCGTCGGAGGCGAGCTCGACGATCACGGCGGTGACGAAGTCGCCCGGCGTGGAGTCCTCGCCGACTCGCCGGTCGAGCACTCGCGCCACCGCCGAGAGGTCGGGCTCGGCACGGGCGAGCTCGCCGAAGCTGGCCAGGACGGCAACGGCGAGGTGGATGACGGCAAGCCCGCTCCCGCAGCCGTCGCCGATGATCAGGCGGATCCCGAAGGGCGTCTCGAGCACGGAGTAGAAGTCGCCGCCGAGACGGGCGCTCGGGTCGGCGGGGAAGTAGCGCGCGGCGAACGAGTAGTCGTCGATAACAGGCGGTGGCTCGGGTTGGACGGCGGCCTGGACCACGCGCGCTGCCGCCACGAGGCGCTCGACGCGCGAGGCGAGCAGTCGTCGTTGCAGGGTGAGGCCCACTGCGATCAGCGAGGAGAGCGATGTCAGCAGGCCGAAGCTCGCCAGCGCTGCGAGCGAGGCTGCCGGCCGTTCGGCGCCAGCGGCGCTGACCGCGGCGATGACCGCCAACACACCGACGAAGAGCGTCGCCAGCGGACCGCTCATGAGCGCGGTGGCGATCGGCGCGGAGGCGATCGTGCCGAGTATGCCGACCCAGTCAGCGCCGATGCGCGCGACAACAGCGGCGCCGATCATCGCCAAGCCGACCACGAGCCCGGCCGCGGCCCTCAGGGGGACGTGCCGCACCCGGCGGGCGAGGTGCGCGAGCCTCGAGGAGTCGGCGAGCTGCCCGGGGGCGAGAAGGCCGGCCCGCCGGATCGCCCGGAGCCGGTGCAGGTCCTTGCCGGCTTCGAGCTCCCCGAGCGCCCCGAGCGAGCTCGGCACGCCGGCCAGCTGCCCCATCACGGGCGAGCAGGCCGGCTGACCGGGTCCGGGTGCGGGCCCGGTCAACGGTGCGGGCCCCGCCTCGCGGTCGCTGCTCATCCCGGCAGTTGCTCTCTCACGTTCGAAATAGAGCCAATGGGAATACCCACATGCTACAACCGCCCGGTCAGTTCGGCGTTCAGGCGGCAGCTCGCCCGCCGGCCGAGACTGCCCCGCCGATCAGGCGAGACTGCCGAGGACCGCGGCGACCGCGGCGACGAGCCGGCCCGAGCAGACGAGCTCCTCGGCCGCGGCGAGCTCGGGGGAGAGGTAGCGGTCAGCTCCCGGGCCCGGCACGACCCCGCGCAGAGCGCCGATCGCTGCCGCCGTCGCCGGCGAGGGCGAGAGCGGCGCTCGCAGCTCGACGCCTCGTGCCGCGGCGACGAGCTCGACGGCGATGACGCGCCCGAGCCCCTCGAGGGAGCGGCGCAGCTTTCGCCCGGCGCTCCAGCCCATCGAGACGTGGTCCTCCTGCATCGCCGAGCTCGGGATCGAGTCGACGCTCGCCGGGGCGGCGAGGCGCTTGCACTCCGAGACGATCGCCGCCTGCGCGTACTGGGCGATCATCAGCCCGGAGTCGACGCCGGGGTCGGCGGCGAGGAAGGCAGGGAGTCCGTGCGAGCGGACGGGGTCGAGGAGGCGGTCGGTCCGGCGCTCGGCGATCGATGCCAGGTCGGCGGCGGCGATGGCCAGGAAGTCGAGGACGTAGCCGAGCGGCGCGCCGTGGAAGTTGCCGTTCGAGGCGAGCCGCCCGTCCTCGAGCACGACCGGGTTGTCGATCGTCGCCTGCAGCTCGCGCTCGGCGACGGTGCGGGCGTGCTCGAGGGTGTCGCGCACGGCGCCGTTGACCTGCGGGGCGCAGCGCAACGAGTAGGCGTCCTGGACCCTGGTGTCGCCGGCGAGATGTGACGCCACGATCTCCGAGCCGGCGAGCAGCGCGAGCAGGTTGGCGGCGCTCGCCGCCTGGCCCGGATGGGGACGGAGCGGTGCCTGCAGCTCCGGCAGATAGGCGCGGTCGGTCCCGAGAAGCGCCTCGACGCTCATCGCCGCCGTCACGTCGGCCGCCCGGCACAGCGCCCCGAGGTCCTCCACGGCGAGGACGAGCATCGCCAGCATCCCGTCGGTGCCGTTGATCAGTGCCAGGCCTTCTTTTGCCTCGAGCCTGACCGGAGCGATCCCCGCCGCCGCCAGCGCCTCGGCCGCCGGGAGCCGCTTTCCGCCGGCGACGTCGACCTCCCCCTCGCCGATGAGAGCGAGCGCGCAGTGGGCGAGCGGCGCCAGGTCGCCGCTGCAGCCGAGCGACCCGTGCTCGGGCACGACCGGCGAGATGCCGGCGTTGAGCACGGCCGCCAGCGTCTCGGCGATCACCGGGCGGACTCCCGTGCGGCCCGAGGCGAGGGTGCGAAGGCGCAGCGCCATCAGCCCGCGCACGACCTCCCGCTCGACGGGCGGGCCGATCCCGGCGGCATGCGAGCGCACGACGTTGGCCTGCAGGACCGACCGCAGCTCGCTCGGGATGTGTCGGGTCGCGAGGGCGCCGAAACCCGTGGACACCCCGTAGGCAGGCTCGGGCGCGGCGGCGAGAACCTCGACGGATCGCCGCCCGGCGGCGATCGACCCCAGCGCCCGCTCGGAGAGCTGGACGTGGGCGTCGCCGCGGACGATGGCGACGAGCTCGCGGGGTGTGAGCGTCGCACCGTCGAGGGTGACGACCTCGCGCGCCGCCGGATGCGCCACCCGCGCCGGCGCCTGCCCGGCGGTCACGGCTCGAACCGGGCGCGCACCGCCGCCTCGTGGGCCGGAAAGCGCTCGTGGCGGCTCAGGGCGACGATCGAGGGCGCCATCCGCTCGAGCGCCCGGTGATCGGCACGGGCGATGGCGGTCCTCTTCCGGAACGCCTCGGCGGTGACGCCGCTCGAGACCTTGGCGTAGCCGCTCGTCGGCAGCGTCGCCGGGCAGCCGATGAGGAAGTTGCCGGCCGAGAAGGGAGTCTGCTGGCCGACGAGGATCTCGCCGGCGTCGTGCAGGCGGTCGAGCACGCCGTCCTCGTCGCCGACGACGATCATCAGGTGCTCCGGCGCGTACGCATTCGCGACCTCGGCGCCCTCCTCGAGGTCGGCGACAAGGACAGCGCCCCCGTTCTCGCCGATCGCTGCCGCGGCGTGGCGGCGGAACGGCTCCGGCAGCACCTCGAGCTGGCGGGCGAGCTCGACCTGGGTGGCGGCGAGCAGCGCCTCGGAGTCGGTGACGAGCAGGCTCGCCGAGTCGTCGCCGTGCTCGGCCTCGTTGAGCAGGTCGGCGGCAAGGAGGCGGGGATCGGCGGTGTCGTCGGCGAGGATCAGGCTCTCGCTCGGGCCGAGCAGCATCGTCGAGACCGTCCCGTAGCGCTGCACCTCGACCTGGGCGCAGGTGACCGCAGGGCTCGCTGGGCCGAGCACCTTGCGCACCCTCGGGATCGACTCGGTGCCGAAGGCGAGAGCGGCGATCCCTGCGGGGCCGTTGACCCTGAAGACGTCCTCGATCCCGAGCTCGTCCGCCACCGCGAGAACGGCGGGATCGACCTCGCCGTCAGAGCCGGGCACCGGGGGCACGACAACGGCGATCCGGCGCACGCCGGCGACGACGGCGGGTGTGCCGATCTGCACGAGCACCGAGGGGAAGGTGTTCTTGCCACCGGGGACGAAGAGGCCGGCGCTCTCGATCGGCGAGTACCTCTCGCCGACCACGAGCCCGGGCTCGCTCTCGAAGCTCCAGTCGGCGCGGGCCACGACCTGCTCGTTGAAGCGCCTGACGTGGTCGATGGCGTCGCGCACGGCCGAGAGCAGCTCGCTACTCACCTGCCGGCGGGCTGCTCGCCGCTCGTCGAGGCCGACGCGCAGCTGGCTCGGCGTCACCCGGCAGCCGTCGAACCGCTCGAGGGCTCGACAGACCGCCTCGTCGCCGTTGCGGCGCACGTCTTCGAGCAGCTCGACGATCGACTCGCGAAGCGCCGGGTCGAAGATGGCGGAGAGCCCGCGCGTCGTGACGGCGCGCCGTGCCTTGTCGTCGAGCTCGCTCCAGCGGCCGATCAGGCGCATCGGGCCGTCCGGGCGCCTCGATCCGTTTTGCTCGGATGTCATCGTTCTCCTCGTGGACGGGAAGATCGTCGCGCCCGGGGACAGCGTCGCTTCTGGCGCCGGCCCGGGGCAAGTCCGTCAAGCACGTCGGCTCGGCAGAGCCGTTGGCGGGCGGCGGTCGGCACCTAGCGAGCTCGACACCTTGCAAGTGAGCGAGAATATCGAGATGGGTGGTTTCATCGTCAAGCCGGCCGAGCGCGCCGAGCGGACCGAGCGCGCCGAGCGGACCGAGCGGACCGAGCGGACCGAGCGGACCGAGATGGTGCTCGAGGTCCTCCCCGGCCGCAGCCTCGAGGCCTGCGGCGCGTGATCCCGCCCGGCGCCGGGGCCGCCGCCGGGGGGCCGGGATGGAGCCGTGGCGCTGCGCCAGCGCGGGCGGTGCACGCCGAGCGGGGGAGCGCGATCACCTGCAAGGCCTGGCCGCAAGAGGCGGCTCTTCGGATGCTGCACAACAACCTCGATCCCGAGGTCGCCGAGCATCCCGACGACCTCGTCGTCTACGGCGGCACCGGCCGCGCGGCCCGGGACTGGCCGAGCTACCACGCCATCGAGCGGTCGCTTCGCGACCTCGAGAGCGACGAGACCCTGCTCGTGCAGTCCGGCCGGCCGGTCGGGGTGCTCAGCACCCACGAATGGGCGCCGCGGGTGCTGATCGCCAACTCCAACCTCGTGCCGGATTGGGCGAGCTGGGAGGAGTTCCGCCGCCTCGAGGCGCTCGGGCTGACGATGTACGGCCAGATGACCGCAGGCAGCTGGATCTACATCGGCACCCAGGGGATCTTGCAGGGAACCTACGAGACCTTCGCCGCCGTCGCCGAGGCGAGCTTTGGCGGCAGCCTGGCCGGCACGCTCACGCTCACCTGCGGGGCCGGCGGGATGGGGGGCGCCCAGCCGCTGGCGGTGACGATGAACGGGGGCGTCGTGATCTGCTGCGACGTCGACCCGAGCCGGATCGAGCGGCGCCTACACACCCGCTACCTCGACACCGCCGCCCACGACCTCGACGAGGCGCTCTCGCTCGCCGAGGCGGCACGTCACGACGGCAGGGCGCTGTCGGTCGGCCTCGTCGGCAACGGCGCCTGGCTCCTGCCCGAGATCGTCCGGCGCGATGTCGCCGTCGACGTCGTCACCGATCAGACGCCCGCCCACGACCCGCTCGCCTATGTCCCTCCCGGGATCAGCCTCGAGGACGCGGCGGCGCTTCGCGCCGCTCAACCCGGGGAGTACCTCCGGCGAAGCCGCGCCGCGATGGCCGAGCACTGCGCCGCCATCGTCGAGCTCGCCGACCGGGGGGCGGTCGCCTTCGACTACGGCAACAGCCTGCGTGCCGAGGCGGCGCTCGGCGGCTTCGAGCGGGCCTTCTCCTATCCCGGCTTCGTGCCTGCCTACATCCGGCCGCTGTTCTGCGAGGGGAAGGGCCCGTTCCGCTGGGTGGCGCTCTCGGGCGAGCCGGCCGACATCGCCCGCACCGACCGGGCGATCCTCGAGCTGTTCCCCGACGACGACCGGCTGCGGCGCTGGATCACGATGGCGGGGGAGCGTGTCGCCTTCCAGGGCCTGCCGGCGCGCATCTGCTGGCTCGGCTACGGCGAGCGCGACCGTGCCGGGCTCGCCTTCAACGACCTCGTCGCCACAGGCGAGCTGAGCGCTCCGGTCGTCATCGGGCGCGACCATCTCGACTGCGGCTCGGTCGCCTCTCCCTACCGCGAGACCGAGGCGATGCTCGACGGATCGGACGCCATCGCTGACTGGCCGCTTCTCAACGCCCTCGTCAACACCGCCAGCGGAGCGACGTGGGTCTCGATCCACCACGGCGGCGGCGTGGGGATCGGCCGCTCGATCCACGCCGGGCAGGTGAGCGTCGCCGACGGGACGCCGCTGGCGGCGGCGAAGCTGGCCCGGGTGCTTGCCAACGACCCGGCGATGGGGGTGATCCGCCACGTCGACGCCGGCTACCGGCGCGCCGGGGAGATCGCCGCCGAGAACGACGTGCGGATCCCGATGGCCGGCGCCGACTGATCGCTCCCCTCGCCCGGTCGCTCAGCTGCCGTCAAAGGCCGTTGCCGGAAAGGCGCCGTCGAGCTCGCCCGGCGTGCTGAGCGCCGCCGCTCGCGCCTCGCTGTGGCCCGCGCCCCGGGTCCGGGCCACAGCTGCATTCCCGGGCAGGGGTCGTAGCTCTCCGGCGTCGAGGACGAGGCCTGGGGTGTACGTCCATGCGGCTCGCAGCATCCGCACGAGCAGTCGGGGCGGATGGTGCAGCACGAGACGGCGGCCGGGACCGAGGCCGTCGGCCACCGCGACGAGGGCTCGGGCTCCGTCGACGTCGATGAAGGTCATCCCCGCCATCTCGAGGTGGACGTCGCCGCCCTGCTCGCCGGCACCGCCCAGCCGTACCGCCGCCTCGATCACGGCGACGAACAGCTCGTGGT
>DAHUZG010000188.1 GCA_027306715.1 Acidimicrobiaceae bacterium | reverse complement strand
GTGCCATCGCCTCGAGGTGGGCGCCGCGGGCGACGAGGATCACCTCGGCGCCACCGCGGCACAGGGCGGCGCCGAGGTAGGCGCCGATGGCGCCGGCGCCGACGACGGCGAAGCTCACCTCGCCGGCTCGACGCCGTCGAGGAACTGCGGCATCCTCCGCCGCTGGATCTTGCCGGTCGGCGTGCGCGGGATCGACTCGAGGATCCACAGCCGCGACGGCACCTTCACCGCCGTCAGCCGCTGCCGGCAGAAGGCGGTGAGAGCCGCCGCGTCGACCTCTCCTGAGAGGGTCACCGCAGCCGCCGGCAGCTCGCCGTACTTCTCGTCGGGCAGCCCGAAGCAGACCGCCTCCTTCACCGCCGGGTGGGCGAGGAGCACCGCCTCGAGCTCGGCCGGGGAGATGTTCTCGCCGCCGCGCAGGATCATCTCCTTGAGCCGGCCCTCGAGATAGAGATAGCCCTCCCGCAGGCAGCCCCGGTCCCCGGTGCGGAACCAGCCGTCGAAGAAGGCCTCGGAGTTCGCCTCGGGGTTGTTGGCATAGCCCGGCGTCACGCCCGGCCCCCGGATCACTACCTCTCCCGAGGAGCCTGCAGGCAGGAAGCGTCGCTCAGGGTCGATGACGGCGATCTCGGTGCCGGTCGCGATCCCGACCGAACCGGCAGGGTGAGGCTCGGGAGGCAGCGGGTTGGCGGCCATCTGGTGGCTCGCCTCGGTCATCCCGTAGGCCTCGAGCATCGGCACGCCGTAGGACCGCTCGGCGCGCTCGAGCAGCGCCGGCGCCAGTGCCGAGCTGCACGAGCGGGAGAAGCGCAGGCTCCCCGGCGCGCCCTCGTCGTCGAGGCGGTCGAGGATCATCTGGTGAAGCGTCGGCCCGGCCGAGACCCAGGTCACGTGGTGCTGGCGCGCTTGCGGCCAGAAGCGATGGGGGGTGAAGCGGCGCGGCACGACGACCGAGCCACCGGCGCCGAGGGCCGCGAGGGTCGAGGCGACGAGCCCGTGGACGTGGAACAGCGGCATCGCGCAGAACGAGACGTCGCCAGCGTCGAGGCGGTAGTGGGCGGCGATCGTGCGCGCCGAGGCCATCAGGTTGCGCTGGAGCAACGGTACCTGCTTCGGCCTGCTCGTGGTGCCGCTCGTGTGCAGCACGATGGCGACGTCGTCGGGGCGCCCCCGTTCGGCCGCCTCGCCGCCGCCGATCCGCTTGCCGTCGAGCTCGAGCTCGGGGGCAGCACCGACCTGCTCGGCGACGCGCAGCACCGCCGTGCCCGCCGAGGCGGCCGCTTCCTCGGCGGCGGGGAGGCTTCCCGGGAGCAGCAGCAGGCGGGGAGCGATGTCGTCGAGGTAGAAGCGGAACTCCTCGGCGGTGTAGGCGGGGTTGAGCGGCGCCGCCGCCGCGCCGAGGACGGTGATCGCCAGGATCAGCTGCACGATCTCCGAGCTGTTGCCGAGCGCCAGGGCGACGCGCTCTCCCCGGCGCACTCCTGCCTCGGCGAGGCGGCCGGCGAGGAT
>DAHUZG010000172.1 GCA_027306715.1 Acidimicrobiaceae bacterium | reverse complement strand
CTGCCCGACCGCGACGCAGCTCGAGGAGCTGGCGCACGAGACGGCGTCACGGCCTGCGTCCTCGTTCTTGGCGGTGTCGGTACCCGGCGCCTGACCGGCGGCGTTGCTCGCCGGCTCGGGAGCGGCCGCCGCGCTCCAGGTACCGCCCGAGAAGGTGTCGATGAGACCCCAGCTGGACCTGCTCGCGTCGTCGTAGTTGCCGACGACTATGCAGCTCGACGCGCTGGCGCAGGAGACGGCCTGCAGCTGGGTGAAGGCTCCGCTCGCCGCTTGGCCGTCGGGGTCGCTCGCCGGCAGCGGCGCAGCGATCGAGGTCCACGAACCGTTCGACAGCGTGTCGATGAAGCCGGCGAGGTTGCCCCCGCTGTCGACATAGGTGCCCGCGGCGACACAGAAGTCGACCGAGACGCAGCTCGGCACGAGGCTCTGCACATCCGGGTTGGCGCCTGGCGGATCGCCGGCGGCATCGACGCTCGGGAGCGGCGCCATGCTCGATGTCCAGCCGGTGCTCGCCGACGCCGACGCCGGTGGCGGCGGAAGCACGGCGACCACCGTCGCCAATCCGAGCATGCCGGGAACGGCGAGCCCGAGAGCGACCAGCGACGCGGCGACACCGTCGCGTCGCCAGCGCCGAGCTGCTCTGCTCGCGCCCATCTCCTGTGCTGCAGCGCTCATGCAAGAACAAGCGACCCGCTGCGCCCCCTCGCCGAGGGCACGGACGCGCCGAAGCTTCGGGGCTCGCACTGTTCAGTCCCGGGCCGCCTCTGACCCGGACTGGGCAAGCCGGCATCGGCGACGGGTCAATTCGTGCCACGGTCGACCGGATGAACCCAACGCCTGACGCCCATTGCACACTCTTAGCGACCGTGACACCGCGCAGAGCGCGCAACTCACAGGCCGTTCGCTGAGGGACGAGGAAACGCCACCGGCGGCGAGGTAGCTTTCGCGGCCATGACCGCTCTGACGCCGCCGACCCTGCCAGCCGTCGCACGCAGGCCGGTCAAGACCCTCCATCAGCTCGCACGCGTGGTCAGCCTGCGGGGCCTCGGCCATGAGTTCAGACAGGTCGAGGGTTTCAACGCCAAGGTGGCGGTGGTGCTCACCCGCGGCGTCGGCACGATGGCCTGCGCCTACCTGTTCTGCCTGATCGCGCTCGCCAGCCTGCCGGCGATCCTCGTGCAGGCAGGCGTGCTCAACCACAGCTCGGTCCCGTCGTTCCTCACCAAGCCGGGGCTGATCCTCGTCGTCTCGTGGATCGCCCAGACCTTCATCCAGCTCGTCCTTCTCTCGGTGATCATGGTCGGCCAGAGCGTGCAGAGCGCGGCAGCAGACTCGCGGGCCGAGTCGACCTTCACCGACACCGAGGTGATCCTCGACCGCCTCGACCTGCACACCGAGGGCGGCCTCAAGGCGATCCTCGACCGGCTCGACGCCCTCGAGGCGAAGATGGCGCACTGACCGACGCCGCCTGCCGCTCCCGCCGCGATGAGTGATCCTGTACGCCTGCGCTACCGACCCGAGACGTCCGAGTACGCCTGGACCTTCGGAGGGGTGGCTCCCGTCCGCCGGGTGCGGCCTGGAAGCGTGCTCGAGCTGTGGTCCGAGGATGCATTCGGCGGCTCGGTGCGGACCGTCGACGACCTGCCGTCGCGGGTGACCCGGTTCCCGTTCGTCAACCCGCAGACCGGGCCGTTCTACGTCGAGGGCGCCGAGCCAGGCGACACCCTGGCGCTTCACCTCGTCTCGGTCGAGCCGAGCCGGAGCTGGGCGGCCTCGGCGACGATCCCCTTCTTCGGAGCGCTCACCTCGACACCGCGGGGCCCAGGGCTGCAGCCGGCGCTTCCCGAGCGCGTCTGGATCTACGACATCGACCGAACGAGGCGCACCGTCACCTACCACGCCGCCAGCCGCGACCTTGCCGTCGAGCTGCCGCTCGACCCGATGCTCGGCACGATCGGCGTGGCGCCGTCCCGGGGCGAGGTGCGCTCGTCGCTCGTTCCCGACTCGCACGGCGGCAACCTCGACTCGCCTGAGGTACGTGCCGGTGTGACCTGCTACTTCGGCGTCAACGTCGAGGGGGCGCTGTTCTCGATCGGCGACGGCCACTGCCGCCAGGGCGAGGGCGAGACGTGCGGCGTGGCAGCCGAGGCGGCGATGGACGTCGTCCTCGTCGTCGAGCTGCTGAAGGGGCTCGCCACGCCGTGGCCGCGGCTCGAGAGCGACACACAGGTGATGAGCCTCGGTTCGGCGCGTCCGCTCGAGGACGCCTTCCGCATCGCACAGTCGGATCTCGTCGACTGGGTCGCTGCGGAGTGGCGCCTCGATGCACTGGACGCCTATCAGCTCGTCTCGCAGGCGGTCGAGACGCCGGTGGCCAACGTCGTCGATCCGAACTACACCGTCGTCGCCAAGCTGCAGAAGCGCTACCTGCCCGCAGCGCCGGTGTACCGGGGAACCCATGCCCGGCTGCGGGCGCTCGCCCGCGGCCTTGGCTGACCCGCACGCCCCTCAGTGCTCGCGGCCGGCCCGGGCACGGGCACGGCGAGGACCGGGCAGCCGGCGAGCTGGCGCCGGGCACAGCCGACAAGCATCAGCCGGCGAACCCATCTTTGGCG
>DAHUZG010000170.1 GCA_027306715.1 Acidimicrobiaceae bacterium | reverse complement strand
CGGCGCCGCCGCCCGGGCCGCGACCGCCGCCGGGAGGGCGCGATCCCGCGCTCGCCCGCCCGCCGGCGGTTCCCCCCGACGCGCTGCGGGCTCCGGTGCCGGAGCCGTAGACGCGCCCGGCGGGGAGCTCGTCGTCGCTGTCGGCGTCGTCCACCTCCCACCCGGCCGCCTCTCGCCGGGCGCCCTCGGCATGGCCACGCCACCGGCCCCTTCCGGCGCCGGGACCCCCGGCGTAGCCGCCACCGAGGATGCCGCCACCGGTGCCGGGGCCGAGGCCGAACGGGTCCTCGACCGCCTCGAGGAGGTGCTCGGGGATCTCACGCACGAACCGGCTGACGAGGCTGTCCCTGGTGGCACCGAACAGCGTCCGCACCACGGTGTGGGTGAGGTAGAGCCGCGCCCGGGCCCTCGTCACCCCGACATAGCAGAGCCGCCGCTCCTCCTCGAGCTCCTCGGGCTCGGCGAGCGTCCGGTCATGGGGGAAGAGGCCCTCTTCCATCCCGGTGAGGAAGACCGCCTCGAACTCGAGCCCCTTGGCCGCATGCAGCGTCATCAGCGAGACCTTGCCGCCTTCGTCGGCCAAGGCGTCGGTAGCTCCGACAAGGGCCGTGCCTTCGAGAAAGGCTGCCAGGTCCGGATATGCGGCGGCGTCGCCGACGAGCTGGTCGAGGTTCTCGAGGCGCCCCTCGGCCTCGAAACGGGCCGGGCCGGGACTCGCCCGCTCGGCCTCGAGGGCGTCGCGGTAACCGGTCCGCATCAGCACCTCGAGGGCCAGCTCCGAAGCAGGCGCGGCGCCGCCGCGGCCGAGCAGGGCGAGCTCGTCGAGGAGTCGAACGAACTCGCCGATGCCAGCCAGGGCCTTGCCGGTGACGCCGGCGGCCGACGGCTCGCGCAGCGCCCCGGCGAACCCGATCCCCTCCGTCGCCCCGTGGGAGGCGAGCCGGGCGATCGTCGTCGCCCCGATGCCCCGCTTCGGCACGTTGATCACCCGGCGCAACGAGACCTCGTCGTCGGGGTTGACGGCGAGGCGCAGGAAGCCCAGCAGGTCGCGGATCTCGCGTCGGTCGTAGAAACGGGTCCCGCCGATCACCTGGTAGTCGAGACCGCGGTCCGCCAGCGCCCGCTCGAGCGGGAGGCTCTGGGCGTTGGTGCGGTAGAACACGGCGACCTTTTCGGGCAGGATCTGCTCGTCCCGGCGCAATCGGGCGATCTCGTTGGCGACATAGGTCGCCTCGCCGCGCTCGTCGCCCGCCCGGTAGCGGCGGACCTTCTCGCCCTCGCCGAGCGCACTCCACAGGCGCTTCTCCTGGCGGACGAGGTTGTTGCCGATGACGGCGTTGGCGGCGTCGAGGATGTTCTGAGTCGAGCGGTAGTTCTGGTCGAGGACGACCGTGCGGGCCTCGGGGAAGGCGATCTCGAAATCGATCAGGTTCCTCATCTGGGCGCCGCGGAAGGCGTAGATGCTCTGGTCGGAGTCGCCGACGACGCAGACATTGCGATGCAGGGCGCCGATCTGGCTGACGATCTCGTTCTGGGCGCGATTGGTGTCCTGGTACTCGTCGACAAGCAGATGGACGAACCGCCCCTGGTAGCGCCGGCGGACGTCCTCGTCGTCACGCAACAGCCGGACGGTGACCGAGAGGAGGTCGTCGAAGTCCATCGCGTTGGCGGCGAGGAGGCGGCGCTCGTACTCGCTGAAGACCTCGGCGATCCGCCGCTCGTAGATGGTGTACGCCCGCTCGGTGTAGTTGGCGGCCGCGAGGAGGTCCGACTTCGCCTGGCTGATGGCGGCGAGCACGGCGCGGGGCGGGAAGCGCTTGGCGTCGATCCCGAGGTCGTCGATGACGTGCTCGACGAGGCGGCGGCTGTCGGCCTCGTCGTAGATCGTGAACCCGGAGCGGTAGCCGGCCCGTTCCGCCTCGCGTCGCAAGATCCGCACGCAGGCCGAGTGGAACGTCGAGACCCACATCTCCTTCACCTCTTCGCCGACGAGCTCGCCGACCCGCCGGCGCATCTCGTCGGCGGCCTTGTTGGTGAAGGTGATTGCGAGGATCCGCCAGGGGGCGACGCCGGTCTCGACGAGGCGGGCGATGCGACGGGTGAGCACCCGGGTCTTGCCCGACCCGGCGCCGGCGATGACGACGAGCGGCCCGGACTCGTGCAGCACGGCCTCGCGTTGCGACGGGTTGAGCCCGGCGACGAGGCTCTCGAGCCGGGCCGGGTCCGGCTCTCGGCGCGGCCGCTGTCCTCGCCCGCCGGATGTCGCCGATGCCGCCTCGTCGGCGGCCGATGCCGACGGCGCCAGGTCGTCCTCAGGGCGCTCGTCGAAGAGCTCGTCTGCCCACACCGGCTCGTCCCGCAACGGCGCCTCGTCCGGCGGGGTCGCGTCCGGCAGGGTCGCGCCGGCGAAGCCGAAGCTCGGCTGCTCCCACGCCCCGTTCCCGCTCCTGCCGGAGGTGCCGGGCCGTCGTCGGCTTCGCGTCACTCCCACTCGATCGTGCCGGGTGGCTTTGAGGTGATGTCGTAGGCGACGCGGTTGACGCCCGGCACCTCGGCGATGATCCGGCTCGAGATCCGCTCGAGCAGCTCGTAGGGAAGTCGGGCCCAGTCGGCGGTCATCGCATCCTCGCTCGTCACCGCACGGATCACGATCGGGTACGCATACGTGCGCTCGTCACCCATCACGCCCACCGAGCGGATCACCGGGAGCACGGCGAAGGCCTGCCAGACCTCCCGCTCGAGCCCCGCTCGGCGCACCTCGTCGAGGACGATGGCGTCGGCGGCACGCAGCAGCTCGGCCCGGTCGGGGGTGACCTCGCCGACGATGCGCACCGCCAGGCCGGGTCCGGGGAACGGCTGGCGCCAGACGATCTCCGCCGGCAGGCCGAGCTCCTCGCCGATCGCCCGCACCTCGTCCTCGAACAGCAGCCGCAGCGGCTCGACGAGCTCGAGGCCGAACTCCTCGGGCAGCCCGCCGACGTTGTGATGCGACTTGATCGTCGCTGCGCTGCCGCTGCCGGACTCGACGACATCGGGGTAGAGCGTGCCCTGGGCGAGGAAGGCACCTCTTGCCAGGGCGTGGTCGGCCGCCACCTCCTCGAAGATGCGGATGAAGAGCTCGCCGATCGCCTTGCGCTTCTCTTCGGGGTCGGTGACGCCGTCAAGGGCGTAGAAGAAGCGGTCCGCAGCCTTGACGTGGACGAGGTCGACGGCGAACTGGCCGCGGAAGGTCGACTCGACCTGCTCCGCCTCGCCCGAGCGCATGAGCCCGGTGTCGACGAAGACACAGGTCAGCTGCTCGCCCACAGCTTTGTGCACGAGAGCAGCGACAACTGCGGAGTCCACCCCGCCCGACAGGGCACAGAGCACCCGTGAGCCGCCGACCTGGGCTCGCACCGCCTCGACCGCAGCCTCGATGACCGAGGTGTGCGTCCAGGAGGGGCGGCAACCGCATACATCGAACAAGAACGACCTGAGCAGCTCCTGGCCGCGCTCGGTGTGGGCGACCTCGGGATGGAACTGCACGCCGTAGAGCCGCCGGTCGCCGTCCTCGAGGGCGGCGACAGCGACGTTCTCGGTGCACGCCGTGACTCGAAAGCCCGCCGGCGCGGCGACCATCGAGTCGCCGTGGCTCATCCAGACGTCGCTGCGCTCGGGCCAGCCGGCGAACAGCGGCGAGGTCAGCGGCGGGTGGGAGGCTGCTACGCCGATCAGCCGGAGCGGCGTGCGGCCGTACTCGCCGGTCTCGGTCCGGGCGACCTTGCCGCCGAGCTGGAGAGCGAGCAGCTGGGCGCCGTAGCAGATCCCGAGCACCGGCACACCGATGTCGTAGATCTCCGGATCGAGCAGGGGCGCCCGCTCGGCGTAGACCGACTGCGGGCCACCGGAGAGGATGATCCCCTTCGCGCCCAGCGCCGCCATCTCGGCAGCGCTCGTCGTGTGCGGGACGATCTCGGAGTAGACGTGGGCCTCACGCACCCGCCGGGCTATGAGCTGGGCGTACTGCGCGCCGAAGTCGACGACGGCGACACGGTCGAAGCGCCCGGGATCAAATGCGCTGGCCACCCATCGAGGCTACCAGCGGTCGGGCTCCGGCCGGGGGCTCCGACGGCGACCGGCGACGGCGAGCGCCGCCCCGAGGGCGACAAAGGCGACGAGGGTGACAGCAGCGAGGAAGAAGCCGAGCGTCATGAGCGACGGCCGGTACACAAGGGCGACGCGGCTCCTGCCCGGCGGCAGCTCGACCGACAGGAGCGCCCCGTCGGCGCGCCGCAACGGCGCCGAGTGCCCGTTCAGCGTGGCGTGCCAACCGGGGACGTCGGTGATCCGCAGCATGAGCCGGCGGTCCGGGCCGCTCGGCACCTCGGCCGTGATCACGTAGCTGGCGTCGCCGGGATGAACGGCCGAGACGACGCGTGCCCCAGCCGCCCGCCCACCGAACGAGAAGCGGGACGCCCCCGGTACCGCGGCGAGCGCGATCCTGTCGCCAGTCGGGCCGACGAGGGTGGCGACCCGGCGCATCCCGACCGGCACGGTGAGGCCGGGCTGGACGATGACGTAGCGGACCCCGTAGCGCCGGGCGAGGGCGACGCTGTTTACCGAGGGCACGAAGAGGTTGGTGCCGCCGTCGCTCACCTGGTCGGCGTTCGGCACCGGCCACGACGTGAAGTAGGTGAGCGGCGTCAGCGGGTCGTGGACGCCGAGCTCGGCGATCCCGTAGCCGAGGTTGATCTCGGGGTAGAAGCCGTTTCCCTGCCATCCTCGCACTCCGCAGAGCGCCCCGGGCGGGCTCGCCGCGCAGCTCGTGTTGGTGCCGTCCATCGCGACGAGGCTGTTGCCGACGACGTGCTGCAACTGCGACACCGCCGCCGTCTCGGGATAGCTCGCCCGGCCGTAGCTGTTGATTCCGACACCGGCAAAGAGCAGGAACGCCGACTGCGCGACGAGCACGGCGAGGCTCGCCGCGGCAACGAGCCGGGGCGACATGGCAACCGGACCGACGGCTTGGCAGGCGGCATCCTCGGTCGGCGCGCCGACGGCGACCCGTCGAGCCCGCGAGGCGACGCCGAGCGCTATGACGGCGGCGAGCATCACCACGAGCTCCGCGCTCGGCCAGTAGAGCGAGCGGCGGCGCACGGGCACTGCCGAGATCGACGGCAACGTCGTCGGCCCGCGTGACTGCGGGATCAGCCCGACCGAGCCCGACTTGTCCCACATCGCTGCCAGCACCGCGGCGAGCACGACGAGCACGGCACCGAGGGCCAGCTGCGCCGGCGTCTCCCTCCAGCGCCGGATGAGCAGCTCGAGACCGAGCCCGGCGAGCACCGCCACGGCGAAACCGAGCACCGGCAGCATGCGCTGCAGCGCCACGCCCGACATCCCGAGCGAGGTGAGGAGGCGTTGGACAGGACGGCCGTTACCGTGGTCGTTGACGACGAGCTGGGAGGCGGCGACTGTGGCCGTGAGCCCGATCACAGCCGGACGGCGCCAGGCGAGCAGCACGGCGGCACCCGCTAGCGCGAGAGCGACCACCCCGACGTAGGTCGCCGTCTCGAAGTAGTCGACCTGGCCGAACCACGTGCTCGACGCGGCACCGGCCGTCGTGAGCGGCAGACCGTCATAACCCTGGGCGAAGAGGAGCAGGATCTCGTGCAGCGGGAGGCCGGTAGAGGCGAGGTTGCCGCTGCGTACCGACTGGCGGATCACCGACAGGCCGGGCATCCACAACGGCGAGGAGAGCAGCGCCCCTGCCAGGACCCCGGTGCACCAGCGCGCCACGCCGGACAGGTCGAGTCGGCGGCGCACGACGAGCGTGGCGGCGGCAGTCACGGCGAGAAGGACACCGAGCCCGATCGCGGCGAGCGCGTAGGTCTCGGGAAACCCGCCGTAGACGGCGAAGGCGACGCTCAGCGCGAGCAGCAGCACCGCCGCCAGGCGCCTCGTCCGGTAGACGAGAAACGAGGCCGCCGCTATCCAGCCGAGCCAGGCCAACGGCCCGCTCACCGACCAGCCGAGCCAGCCGGCGAACGAGCCCGAGAGCATGAAGCTCGTGCCGGCGAGCGCTGCGGCGACCGGCCGGCACCCGAGCAGCCGAGCCAGCACATAGACGCCGGTACCGGCGATCAGCAACTTCATCGCCACCGTGACGAGGAAGGCGAGCGACAGCGGGAAGAGGTAACCGACGAGGGTCGGGAGAGCCAGGGGCGCCGACTCGAAGTTGAGCAGCTGCGGCATGCCGTTGCCGGAGAGGTCGTTCCACAGCGGCAGCTCGCCGTGGTGGACGAGACGCCAGTCAAGGGTGTTCCAGGCGACCGACTGGTCGATGATGTCGCCGTTGACGTTGTCGTGGGCGGGTGGCACCGAGGTGCCGAGCCCGGTGAGGTACGAGAGCGAGCGCCCGAGGTCAGAAGGGCCGAAGCTCGGGCCGTCCTTCAGGGCAGGCGAGAGGAACAAGAAGACGAGAAGGACGAGCCAGGCGATCCCGAGCAGGTCGCCGAGACGGCGGTGGACGGCCGACCCGAGCGGCTGCTCCGGCCGGCGTCGTGCGGTCACCGCTGGCAGGACAGCACGATTAGCTCTGCTTTGTGGAACTCCCGCAGCGTCGCGTAGCCGCACGAGGCCATCGACTTCCTGAGCGCCCCGACGAGGTTCGTCGTGCCGGAGTTGTCGCTCGCCGGCCCGGCGAGGATCTCCTCGAGACTGGCACGGCGCGCGAGGCGCTGGAAGCCCCGGCGGGGCAACGTCGGGTGGTAGCTGCCCGGGCCGAAGTGCGCCCCGGCCGCAGGCGCCTCCTCGGCTGCGGCGAGGAGATCGCCGAGCATCACCGCGTCGGCACCACAGGCGATCGCCCGGGTGAGGTGGGCGCTCGTGTGGATCCCGCCGTCGGCGATCACCTGCACATAGACGCCGGTCTCTTCGAGATGGCGGGTGCGGGCGCCGGCGACGTCGGCGATGGCCGTGGCCTGCGGCACGCCGACGCCGAGCACGTCGCCGCCGGTGCCCCCACGACCACCGTCGCCGACGAGCACGCCGACGGCGCCGGTCCGCATCAGGTGCAGCGCGGCCTGGTACGAGGTACAGCCGCCGACGACGACGGGAAGGTCGAGCTCGCGGATGAAGCGCTTCAAGTTGAGCGGGTCGGACTTGGAGTCCTTCGAGACGTGCTCGGCGGAGACGACGATTCCGCGGATGACGAGCACATCGAGCTCGGCCTCGAGCAGCGCCGGGGCCAGCTCGGCTGCGCGCTTGGGACTCACCGCGCCGCAGGTGACCTCGACCTCGGCGGCGAGCTCGCGCACCCGCCGGACGACGAGCTCCCGGCGGACCGGCGCCGCGTAGAGCTCGCGCAGCCGGCTGGTCGCCGTCGTCTCGGCGAGCCCCGCCAGCCCCGCCAGGAGCGGCTCCGGATCCTCGTAGCGGGTCCACAGCCCCTCGAGGTCGAGAACTCCGAGCGCACCGAGCCCGGCGAGCGCACCGGCAGTCGCCGGGCTCGTCACGCTGTCGGTCGGGCTCGACATGACCGGGAGGGTCAGCCGGAAGGCGTCGAGCTGCCAGCTCACGTCGACGTCCTCCGGAGCCCGTGTCCGTCGAGAGGGGACGATGCTCACCTCGTCGAGGCCGAACGCCCGGCGAGCCGACTTCCCCGCCCCGATCTCGACCTCGGCCACGGCCGGTCAGGCTACTTGCGCCGACCGCCCCCCCGCTTCACCCGCGGTGAGCGACGGCGGGTGGTGAAGGTCTCGGGCTCTTCGAGCGGCGGAAGCGCCCGGACGAACTCCGGCGACTCCCGCGGCGGCGAGTCACGCTGCTGCTCGAGATCGTCGAGCGGCGGGATCTGCAAGTCGATCCGGGGCTGCTCAGGCTCTGGGTGCTTGGCGCGGTGACGAGGGCCCTGTGCAGGCGCCGAGCTCGCCGCCAGCTTCTTGCTCTTGCCACCACCGAGCTCGCGCTTGTACCAGGGCACCTTCTCGACCGGCGCGCTCTCGCGCACCACCGGCATCGGGCGGCGCGTCGCCAGGCGAGCAGGCGGCGGGTCCTCACCACCGACGGCGAGGTCGGGCAGTGGCGCGTCCGGGGCGCGGCGGCGAGCAGCGATCGGCTGCTTCGCGGGCAGTTGCGGTGGCCGGAGCACGGCGGGGTCGCTCAGCGGCTGCGGGGCGTCAGCGCCCGAGACGACCTTCTGGCTCGTGCCGGCCGATGCCGCCCCGAACGGGGCCACCGCACCCGGGCTCCCGGCCTCCGGCGCAGTGGCGGATGCCCCCGAGGGCGTCTCGAAAGGGGCCCCAGGGGACGCCCCGGCACGGGCACTCTCGATGGTCCGGCGTCGCAGCAGCGCGGCGCGTGTGCCGGCATCGAACGCGGGCAA
>DAHUZG010000168.1 GCA_027306715.1 Acidimicrobiaceae bacterium | reverse complement strand
CTCGGGGTTGTGTCGCGGGGAGAGGCCCTCGTTGCGGAAGTCGCGCCCGATCTCATAGACGCGCTCGAAGCCGCCGACGACGAGTCGCTTCAGGTACAGCTCGGTGGCGATCCGCAGGTAGAAGTCGGAGTGCAGGCTGTTGAAGTGGGTGACGAACGGGCGGGCGTGGGCACCCCCTGCGATCGGCAGCAGCACCGGCGTCTCGACCTCGAGAAAGCCCCTCTCGTCGAGCAGCCGGCGCAGTGCGCTCACCGCCCTCGAGCGCAGCACGAAGGTCTCGCGCACCCCGGTGTTGGCCCAAAGGTCGACCTCCCTCTGGCGGTAGCGGGTCTCGACGTCGCTCACGCCCCGCCACTTGTCGCCGAAGGGACGGCGTGCCTCGGCGAGCAGCGTCCAGTCGGCCACGTGGACCGAGAGCTCGCCGCGACGCGTGCGCACGACCTCGCCGCGGGCTCCGATCCAGTCGCCGAGATGGAGCCGGGTCAGCTCCTCGAAGCGCGGCGTGACCGCGACGTCGGCGAAGAGCTGGATCGAGCCGCTCGAGTCGCGGAGCTCGCCGAAGGCGACCTTGCCCTGCCGGCGCAGCAGCATCACCCTTCCCGCCACCGTCGCCTCGCTGCCCGACCCTTCGCCGGCGGCGAGGCCGCCGTGGCCGGCCAGCACCTCGGCCGCCGGAGTCACCCCCGGGTAGCGGTAGGGGACAGCGGCGGGCCCGCCCGACCCGGTCACGGCCGCGCCACCGGCGCGCCGGCGGGGCCGGTCGCCTGGCGCTCGTAGACGAGCCGCAGCCCGTGCAAGGTCAGCCACGGCTCGTGCCGGTCGACCTGCCGGCAGTGCCCCACGACGACGGGCGCCAGGCCGCCCGTGGCGATCACCGTCGCCTCGCCGACCTCGTCCTTCATCCGCGCGCACATGCCGTCGACGAGCGACGCATAGCCGAGCACCGCCCCTGACCGCAGCGCCTCCGTCGTCGAGCGTCCGATCGGGCTCGCCGGTGCCGTGAGCTCGATCCGGCGCAGCGCCGAGGCGTGCTCGAAGAGCGCCTCCATGCTGATCGCGATCCCGGGGACGATCGCTCCGCCGAGGTACTCGCCGGCGGCGGAGATGACGTTGAAGGTCGTCGCCGTGCCGAGGTCGACGACGAGGATCGGCGGCGCGCAGAGGTCGAGAGCGCCGACGGCATCGACGAGGCGGTCGGGGCCCACCTCGGCCGGGTTCTCGTAGGCGACCGGAACGGTCGTGATGCTCGCCGCCGAGGCGACGACGAGCGGCACGGGGAACCAGCGCCGGACCATCTCCCGCACAGTGCTCGTCACGACGGGCACCGATGAGGACACGGCGATGGCGCTCAGATCCGGGTCGCCGAGACCGGCCAGCGCCAGCAGGTCGCGCACGAGCAGGGCGAGCTCGTCGGCGGTGCGCGCAGCGACCGTCGTCACCCGCCAGCTCTGCAACAGCCCCGGCGGGACGTGTCCTTCGATCGCAGGAGCCCGGCGGGCGCCGGGCCGGCCGCCTCCCGCGCCATCCGCGGTCGCCGTCTTGCCGCGGGTAGGGGCGAGGTCGAAGAGCCCGACGACGGTCTGGGTGTTGCCGACGTCGAGGGCGAGGAGCACGGCGTATCTGTCTAGCCGGTGCCGGACTGGTGCTCGCCGGGACGTCCGCGCCGGCGCGCTCGGCGTGGTCAGATCACGCCAGGCTGGCGGAGGGGGCGCCCCTCCCAGGTCGGTCGCCCGTCGCTGGCCACTCCCGGCTCGAGCACGAGCACCGGCCGCGCCAGGACTCCGACGCCCTCGCTGCCGCCGAGCCGCTCGCGCCAGCCCGAGGGGACGAGTCCCGGGTCGAGATCCTCGAGAGGCGCCAGCACGAAGGCCCGCTCGCCGAGGCGGGGGTGCGGGACGACGAGGTCGGGCTCGTCGATGCGGAGATCGTCGAGGAGGAGCAGGTCCACGTCGAGCGTGCGCGGGCCGAAGCGGACCGTGCGCACCCGGCCGGCGCCAGCCTCGAGTGCCTGCGCGGCGACGAGCAGGGCGCGCGGGCCGAGGGCGGTCTCGAGCCGGGCGACGAGGTTCAAATAGGCGCCCTGGTCGCGTGGGCCGCCAACCGGCTCCGTCTCGTAGACCGGGGAGACGTCGAGGCGCGTTCCGAGAGCGGCGAGACCCTCGAGCGCGGTGAGCAGGTAGCCGAGCCGGTCGCCGAGGTTCGATCCGATGCCGAGATAGGCGAGCACGTCCCGCCTCAGCTCGAAGGCGTGTTCCCGGCGACGCCGCCCCGGGAGGCAGCGCCGGCGATCAGCGGCGACGGCGCCGCTGTCCTCGTGATCCGAACGCCGGCCGTCGCCACGTCGGCGGCGAGGGGAGGTCGCAGCTTCCGCACGGCGACGGTGACCGATCGCACCCCGACGTGGGCGAGCACAGCCTCGGCGATCGCCTGCGCGAGGGTCTCGAGCAGGAGCCGGCTCGGTCCGCCGACGACGGCGACGACCTCGTCGACGAGCGCCGAGTAGTCCACGGTCCGCTGCAGCTCCTCGGTAGCGGCGGCGTCGCGTGTGTCGGTCTCGACGTCGAGATCGATCTCGAAGGGCTGCGGCAGGGCCTGCTCGTGCTCGAGCACTCCGTGGGTGCCGAGCGTCCGGATCCCCCGCACCTCGATGCGCTCGGGAGGAGGATGCGGCGTGCTCATCGCGGGGCCTGCCGGGAGCGGCTCGGACGGGTCCGACCGCTGCCTGCTGGCGGCCCCGGCGCACCGCCGGCGGCGGTGACCGCCGCCGGATTCGTCCCGGCCGCCCGCGAGCTGGCCTCCTGCGGGGTGCCGCTCTCCGCCAGCTCCTCGCCGCCGCGCTCCTCGCCGCCGCGCTCGCCCGCGTTGTCGCCGGCGACCGCCCCACCCGCCCCACCCCCGGCTTCACCGCCCGGAGCGGCCCCCGCCCCACCGCCCGCTTCGACATCGGACGCGACGCCGCTGTGCCGTTGGCGGGCGAGCTCGGCGGCGACAGCCACGATGGAGCGACCGACGGTCCCGAGCTGGCGGCGCATGAGCTGCTCGGCGGCGGCGATCGCCCGCGGCGGCTCGGGCAGCAAGCCCGACCAACAGAGGTAGCCGGCCATGACCCCGGCGAGGCGGTCACCAAGCACTTCCTGGTGCACGAGCAGGCGCTCGCCGTCGCGCAGCCAGCTGTGCAGCGCCGGGTACAGCTCGGAGAGCTCCGGCTCGATGTCGGCGTGGACCGGCACGGGGAAGTGTGACGAGGTCACCCCCAGCTCGTCATAGGCATGCAGGTTGTGGTTCGACGGCAGCAGCGAGACGATGCGGCTGAAGCCCTGACCGCGGATCCAGAGGATCTCCTCCTGGCGCCGCACGCGGCGATGGTGCGGGGCCTGACCGCCCGGCCGCTCGCTCACCGCGAGCCGGTCCTGGATGATCCAGCAGAAGTTGCGCGGCATGATCCCGGCCGCCCACCGGCCCCGCATCACCGACACCTCCCGGCCCTCAGCCGGCCATTGCCGGCGGGCGTGCCGGCTCGCGCAGGAGCAGGCGGGTCGCCTGCGCGGTGGCGGCCACGTCGTGGACGCGGACCATCGCCGCCCCGGCACGGAGGCAGTGGACGGCGACGGCGATCGAGGCCTCGAGGCGCTCGTCGGCGGGGAGCGGAGGCGCGCCCGGGGGCGCCGCGAGGCGGCCGAGGAAGGCCTTCCGGCTGGCGCCGACGATCACCGGCTGACCGGCGGAGACGAGCTCGGGCAGGGCGCGCAGCAGTGCCAGGTTGTGGGCGGCCGTCTTGCCGAAGCCGATGCCCGGGTCGACGAAGACCTCCTCGACGCCTGCAGCCCGGGCGGCCCCGGCGGCGTCGGCGAGGAAGGAGTACACCTCGGCGACGACGTCGGCGTATCGAGGATCGTCCTGCATCGTCTGCGGGGTGCCCTGCAGGTGCATCACGACGAGTGCGGCACCGTGGGCGGCGGCCACCTCGGCGCAGCGGCACGCCACGTCGTTCACCATCGTCGCCCCAGCCTCGATCGCCGCCGCGGCGACCTCCGGCTTCATCGTGTCGATCGACACGCGTACTCCACCGGCTCGCCGGGCGTCGGCAGCGAGCGCGGCGACGACTGGCAGCACCCTTCTCAGCTCTTCGTCGAGACCGACCGGCTCGGCCCCCGGGCGGCTCGACTCGCCGCCGACGTCGAGGACGTCGGCGCCCTCGGCGATGAGACGCCGTCCCCAGGCGATCGCCGAGGCAGCGTCGGCATGGCGCCCGCCGTCGTAGAAGGAGTCCGGCGTGACGTTGACGATGCCCATGACCCCTGGCTGCACGAGCGACAAGACTACGGTCTCGCCAGGAGCCGAGCAGTGGTCGCGTAGCTGTGGCGCGGCGACTCCGCCGTCGCCTGCGGGTCGGCGATCAGCCGCCGTGGCGGACGAAGGCCATCGCCTCAGCACGGGTGGCGACGTCGGTGCGGAACACCCCACGGACCGCCGAGGTCACCGTCAGCGCACCCGGCTTGCGGACGCCGCGCATCGACATGCAGAGATGCTCGGCCTCGAGCACGACGAGCGAGCCCCTCGGGCGAAGGGCGCACTCGAGCGCGTCGGCGATCTGGCTCGTCAGCTGCTCCTGGACTTGCAACCGGCGGGCATAGCCGTCGACCAGCCGAGCGAGCTTGGAGAGCCCGGTGATCGCCCCCTGTTCGCTCGGCACATAGGCCACGTGGGCGCGACCGACAAAGGGGATCAGGTGGTGCTCGCACAGCGAGGCGAAGGGGATGTCACGCACCATCACCATCTCGTCGTGCTCGGCTGCGAAGGTCACCTTGAGGTGCTCGCTCGGGTCCTCCCGCATCCCGGCGAGGAGCTCGCCGTACATCGTCGCCACCCGTCGCGGGGTGTCCCGCAGGCCTTCACGGCCCGGGTCCTCGCCGACGGCGAGCAGCAGCTCTCGCACCGCGGCCGCGGCGCGTTCGAGATCGACTCCACCCTGTGGCGCCGGCACCAAGCCCTGGCCGGCGCCGCTGCCAGGTGTCGTCGGCTCGCGGCCGCCGCCCGGGGACCGTGCAGCCTCGACGCTCACTGCGTCTACGGGTGCCCCCGCAGCCTCGACGCTCACGACGCTCCGCTCGCCCCGCCAGCGGCGGGCGGCGCCGGCTCGAGAAGGCGGATGTCGGGCAGGTTCCGGTAGCGCTCGGCGACGTCGAGGCCGTAACCGACGACAAAGTCCGGGGGGATCTGGAAGCCCACGTAGCGCAGATCGAGCTCGGCGCGCTGCAGGCCCGTCTTGACGAGCAGGGCGCACACCTCGAGGCTCGCCGGGCCGCGGGCAAGGAGCCCCTTGCGAAGGTAGGAGAGGGTCAGCCCGCTGTCGACGATGTCCTCGACGATCAGCACGTGGCGGCCGGTGAGATCGGCGTCGAGATCCTTCACGATCCGCACGATGCCGCTCGTCTTGGTCGCCGCGCCGTACGAGGAGATCGCCATGAAGTCGACCTCGAGTGGGAGGGCGACGGCGCGGGCGAGGTCGGCCATGAACATGAAGGCGCCCTTCAGCACGCCGATCAACAGGGGTGCCCGTCCGGCGTAGTCCTCGGTGATGCGCTCGCCGAGCGCCGCCACCTGCGCGGTGATCTCCTTCTCCGAGACGAGGACGGGCCCGAGCACGTAACCCTCCGGGACGTCGTCTACCCCCGGCCACCCTGACGAGGCGGCGGAGGCTCCTCGCCCCGACAGCGCGTCCGAAGGGCTCGGAATCTGCTCGACCATGGCCGGAGACTACTGCGCCACCTCGCCAAGGCGTCCTTTCGAGCGGCGCACCCGGCGGCCCCCCTCGAGCTCGCAGGCGACCACCTTGCCCGCTGCGACGGCGAGCACGCGCTCGACTGCCGCCGATCCGGGGGGGCGGCCCTCGGCGTCGCCGGCTCGCAGCCACGACCTCACGGCCCGGCGGGCGAGCACCGGCTCGGCGTCGCAGAGGGCGCGGGCGTCGGTCGGGTCGATCGCCGACGCCAGCGCGTCGAGCAGTGTCGCTTCTTCTGCCGCCAAGCCGGCGGCGCGGGCGAGCAGCGGCACGACGTCACGTCCGGCGATCCCGCAGCAGAGAGGGAGCAGCTCGTGGCGGACGCGGTTGCGGGCAAACCGCAGGTCGTCGTTCGAGGGATCGCGGACGACCCGCAGCCCGAGGAGCGACACGAGCTCGGCCGCCTCGCTGCGTCGCAGCGAGAGGATCGGGTGACGCGGTCCCGGCCGCATCGCCGCCAGGCCGTCCGGCCCGCTGCCGCGCAGCAGCCGGAGCAGCACCGTCTCTGCCTGGTCGTCGGCGGTGTGACCGGTGGCGGTGCCAGGTGGCAGCGCCGCCAGACGGGCGGCGCGGGCGCGCGCCTCGAGGTTCGGGCCCGGTTCGACGGTCCGGCGCAGGGCGACGAAACGACAACCGAGCCGATCCGCCGACTCGGCCACGACGTCTGCCTCTGCCGCCGATCCCGGCCGCAACCCGTGGTCGACGTGGTAGGCGACGACGCTGTCGCCGGTCGCTGCGGCCAGCACGAGCAGGGCGAGCGAGTCGCTGCCCCCCGAGACAGCGCAGCTCAGCTCGGTGCCCGCTCCCACGGTGCCGAGCCGCTCGCCGGCCGGTGGCTCGGCCCGGAAGCTGCAGCGGGCCAGCAGCCGGCGGGTGAGAGCTGCGGCGTCGCCGTCAGCTGCCACCGGCGCCGCGGCCGACCTCGGCGGTGGCGCGTCCGGCTGGCTGCACCCGGTCGATCCAGAGCCGTGGCTCGCGGATCTCGTCGAGGTTCGGCAGCATCGCCGGCGACTCCCACAGGCGGCCGACGAGGTCGTCCCCGCCGGCCGCGGCGACCGCCTCGAGGAAGGTCTCGCCCTCGGCGTACTGGCGCAGCTTGGACTCGATGCCGATGAGCTGCTGAAGCACCTTGGTGGCGCCGCGGGCGGCGCCGCGCCTCTCGTGCAGCGTGGCGGCGAAGCGGTCGGCCTCGGGCACTTCGGAGCGGGCCGCCTTCGACATCACGACGTCACCGTGGCCTTCGAGCAGGCTCATGAGAGCTTGTGCCTCGCGCAGGGTGGCCAGCTGCTCGGAGGTGGCGAAGAGGCCGACCACGCCCCCGTCGGCGAGCGGGTTGCGCCCGGCACGCAGCTCTCCCGCAGCCCGACGAAGGCTCTCGAGCACGGCACGGGCGTCCGGAGGCGAGGACTGGATGCCCCGTTCGACGAGGCCGAGGAAATAGCCGCGCATCCAGGGCACCCCGGTGAACTGCATCCGGTGGGTGACCTCGTGAAGGGCGATCCAGAGGCGGAACTGCTCGGGCGGGAAGTCGTGCTCGCGCTCGATCGAGACGATGTTCTCTCCGACGAAATAGACGCAGTCGCCGCCATCGGCGCCGTCGCTGTCGTCGAGCAGCAGGTCGTACTGGCCGAGCACCCGGCCGGACATCCAGTAGAGCAGCGCCCCCACCTCTACGCCGGCACCGGCACGGCTCGCCGGGCTGAGGGCGCGCCGCGCTGCCGCCGAGCCGTTGGCGAGCCGCTCGCCGACAGGCGCGAGCAGGCGCCGGAACGAGGCGATGTTGACCTCCACCCAGCGCGACCGGTCGACGACCTCGCCCCGAGCCGGCCCGGCGGTCGACCGCAGGCCCGTCTCGGCCGCGACGAGCTCCTCGGCGCGCCTTGTCACCGCGGCGAAGCTCGCCGCCAGCTCGGCGCGGGCCTCCGGATCCATGGGCACCCGCCGGGCGAGCAGCTGGCGCGCCACCTTGAGCGCCACGTCCCAGTTGACAGGATCGGTCATCTACGCCTCAGTCGTGGGGGTCGGCGGTCACGCGCTCGACATGGATCGCTGCCGCGATCCGCTCCCTCAGGCCGTCGGGAACGCGGTCCTTGCAGCGATCGGCGATCACCCGCCGCAGCTCGGCCTCGAATCCCATCACCTCGAGGCACGGCCCGCAGTCGTCGAGGTGGGACCGGATCGCCTGCCGCCGCTCGTCGGTGAGCTCGCCGTCGAGGAACCAGTACAGCCGCTCGATGGTCTCATCGCAGTCGGCTCCCTCCGGATCCACGCCTGCGGCCTCCTCGACGCCCCCGCGCCCTGCCTGTCCGTCGTGCGCCTGTCCGTCGTGCGCCTGTCCGTCATGCGCCTGTCCGTCGTGAGCCTGTCCGTCGTGCGCCACTGTCACCCCGGGTGAGCCTCGACGAGGCCCCGCTCGAGCCCGTACTCGGCCAACGCTTTCTGCAGTGCCTTTCTTCCCCGGTGCAGCCTGCTCATCACCGTCCCAATCGGGACGTCGGTGATCTCGGCGATCTCCTTGTAGGAGAATCCCTCGACGTCGGCGAGCAGGACGGCCAATCGGAAGCTCTCCGGGAGCGACTCGAGCGCCCTCTTCACCTCGTCGTCGGTGAAGTGCTCGAGAGTCTCCTCCTCGGCGCTTCGACCCGACGCCCCCTCGGCGCCGGCGAGCCGGCGGTAGAGGTAGAGGTCCTCGACGTCCTCGAGCTCGGTCTCCTCCGGTCGCCGGCGCTTGGCACGGTAGGAGTTGATGAAGGTGTTCGTCAGGATGCGGTACAGCCACGCCTTCAGGTTCGTGCCGGCCTGGAAGCCGCCGTAGGCGCGGTAGGCCTTGAGGTAGGTCTCCTGGACGAGGTCCTCGGCGTCCTGGGGATTGCGCGTCATCCGCATCGCGGCGCTGTACAGCGAGGACATGTAGCCCATAGCGTCGTCGACGAAGCGAGACTGGTCTGCCACACGTGGAGCCTACTGCGGGGCGGGCCCGCCCCCGCGCCGGCCACGGTGCCAGCCGGGCCGGGCCGCTCCCTCGAGGTGCTCGGGTGCCCCCTGATCCCCGCTCCTTGAGAGCCCTCGTCTCTCTCGCGCCTGGGCGGTGGCGAGCATCGAGCCCCCGATGATGAGCCCGAAGCCGACGCCGGTGGCGACGCCGACGTGCTCGCCGAGCACCGTCACCCCGAGCAGCACGGCGACGGCGGGGTTGACGTAGGTGATCACCGTCGCCCGCATCGCCCCGACCTCTTCGACGAGGTGGAAGACGAGGACGAAGGCGAGCGCCGTGCAGACGACGGTGAGGGTGGCGGCGGAGGCCAGCACCTCGGGCGAGAGCGGTCGCGAGGGCAGCTCGGTGGCGGCAAAGGGAGCGTAGAGGACGGCGCAGATGGCGAGCGCCACGGTGATCACCGGCAGGCGAGGCAGGTCGGCGAGCCGCTGTCCGATGATCCAGGCACCGACCGCATAGCCGATGGCGACCACCCCGAGCGACAGCGCCGAGAGCAGGTCCGAGCCGGCGACGTCGAAGCCGACCAGGCTCCCCACGCCGGCGAAGCCGAGCACGAGCCCCGCCAGCCGCCGCCGGTCCACCCGTTCGCTGCCGGTGGTCACGGCGAGCACGGCTCCGACCAGCGGCACCGCGGCGACGAGCAAGCCCGAGAGCGAGCTCGACAGCCGCCGCTCGGCAGTGAACAGCAGGTACCAGGGAACGATCAGCTCGGCGGCGGAGAAGGCGAGGATCGGTCGCCAGCGGGCGAGCACCCGGCGTAGCCCGCCTGATCGGGCCGCGAAAGGCGCCAGCAGGACGGCGCCCCCACCCGTGCGGATCGAGATGAGCAGCGCCGGCGACACCTCCCGTACGGCAACCTTGATCAGCAGGTACGGCAGCCCCCAGACGACGCCGAGGGCGGCGAAGAGAACAAGCCCCCTGCGCGACACGGCGCGACGCTAGTAGCGGCGAGCGCGGCGAGGCTCGGCCGCCAGGCGCCACCCACCCCGGCGCCACCGGCCCTTGCGCCACCCACCCCGGCGCCGACCTGCGGAACGGACGGCCGGCGACGCCGCAGCAGGCCGGTGCGTCGCTATCCTTCGCCGCCGTGAGCGAGGGAGCAGGGAGCGACGACGACGGTTCCGGCAGCGCCGGGAGCTTCCTTCCCCCCGGCGCCGGGGTTGCTCCGGCGGAGCCCGGGAGCGAGACCCCCGGTGGCGCCGGCGCCGGCCGTTACCGCAGCTGGCGCGCCCGCCACAAGGCCAAGCTGGCGCGCCGGTCGCGCTGGCGGGTGTGGGGGACCCGCGGCGCGATCACGGTCGTGGTGCTCATCGTCGCCGTCGTCGCCGCGACGGCGGGATACACGAGCTACCGGTTGGGCCAGATCCACACCTTCCACTCGGACACCGTGAAGCCGGTGGTCGGCCCGAGCGAGAACATCCTCCTCATCGGCTCGACGAGCCGCTGCGCAGCGAGCAGCATTGCCCAGTTCAGGTACCAGTGCGTCGACCAGAACGTCAACGGCGTCAACAGCGACGTCGTGCTGATCGCCCACCTCGACGGCGTCGACCACTCCGTCTCGCTGCTCTCGATCCCACGTGACAGCTTCGTCCCCGGTGCCCGCTCGGGCAGCAGCCTCTGCGGCGGAACCTGGAGCCACACCCCGGGGCTGTGCGCCGACAAGATCGACTCGGCCCTCGTCGAGGGCCCGGACCAGCTCAGCCGAGCGATCGAGCAGGACTTCGGGATCCCGATCAACCACATCATCGACCTCAACTTCGCCACCTTCGAGGACGTCGTCAACGCCCTCGGAGGGCTGTGGATGTACTTCCCGAACCGCCTCATCGACGCCTCCTCCGGCCTCGACGTGCACCACGTCGGATGCATCCACATCAACGGCAGCGAGGCGCTCGAGCTCGTCCGCGCCCGTCACATGTACTGGTTCACGAACAGCGAGACCCCGAACGTCGCTGCCATCGACGCCGCCAACACGCCGAGCGGACCTTGGTACACGCCCGACTCCGGCGGCCAGTACGACGGCTCCGGCGACCTCGGCAGGATCGTCCGGGTGCACCTCTTCTTGAAGGCGCTCGCCCAGCAGGTCCAGGCGCGTGGCTTGAGCAACCCCGTCAGCGACAACGCCCTCATCGGCGCCATCGCCCCCAACCTCACGACCGACAGCGGCCTGTCGGGGCTGACCCTCGCCAAGCTGGCCTTCGACTACCGCCACGCCAACGTCGGCACCGCCCCCGAGCTGACCCTGCCGACGATCACCGACGCCGCCACCTACTACTACGAGGGCGCCAACTACGGCGACGTCATCTTCCCGAGCGAGCCCCAGGACCAGCAGGCGATCGACAAATTCCTCGGCACCACGCCGCCCGGCTGGAAGCTGGCGCCGTCCTCGGTCAGCGTCTCGGTGATCGACGGCACGAGCTCGGCGTCGCAGACCTCGTCGACGGCCTCACAGCTCGGCGCCCTCGGCTACCGCATGGTGCCGACGGCGGTCAGCCGCTACGTCGGCCCCGAGGCCGAGACGACGGTGCTCTACAACGGCCCGGCCCATCTCGAGCAGGCGGAGAAGGTGATGTCCTCGCTCTCTGGTGCCGTCGTGCTCGGCCAGGGCGTGCCTGCGGGGGGAGCCGATGTCAGCGTCGTCACCGGCTCGATCTTCTCGGTCGTGAAGCCGGCTGTCGCGTCGCCCGGCGCCGGGTCTCGCGGCTCGGCCGGCGGCACCACGGGCGCCACGAGCCCGCCTTCGACCGCCGCCCCGACGACACTGCCGGCGACGAGCACCTCGACGCTCCCCCCGGTGCCGACGACGACGAACCCGAACATCGGTGCGCCGACGGCGGCCACCCCTGGCGTGCCGTCCTACGACCCGCGCTCCTGCCCCAAGATCCCGAGCTGATCCCTCCGCCGGGGTGAAGGCGCCGGCGCGCCGCCGCCGGCGTCGACGAGTCGGTACACACCAGGGCGAAGCTCTACGAGCGAGCGCGGCGGCTCGACATCGCCGACCGCTCGAAGATCGATCAACCACGAGCTCGCCACGGCGATCGCCCATCGGCAGGGCCGACCTCCCGGCGCCTCGCCCGGGCAAGCGAAGCCCTCCCGCCGGCAGCAGCGGAGGCTCGGTTAGCCTCGGCCGTGATGGTCGTCGCTGCGGGGAGCTACGAGGCCGCCGTCGGCAGCCAGCGTGTCGAGCTGCCGATCGTCGAGCTCGCCGACGACCTGCTCATTGCCTTGCTCATCACCGTCGACCTCGGCGTCAGCTTCGGCGAGCAGGCCGGCCGCGACCTCGCCGAGCTGCTCGCCGGCCGTGGCATCGAGCTCGTCGCCACGGCGGCGACGATGGGCGTCCCCGTCGCCGTCGAGGCGAGCCGGGCGCTCGGCCTCGACGACTACCTCGTGCTGCACAAGGTGCCGAAGACGCACCTGCGCGACGCCCTCACCGAGCCGGTCCGCTCGATCACCACCGGCGCCGAGCAGCAGCTGCGCCTCGACCGGGCACGGCTCTCCGTCGTTGCGGGGCGCCGTGTCGCCTTCGTCGACGACGTCATCTCCACCGGTTCCTCCGCCGCTGCGGCGGTGCGGCTGCTGCGCCATGCCGGCGCCGAGGTGGGGGCTATCGCGGCGCTGGTCACCGAGACCGGAGCGTGGCGGGCAGCCCTCGGGGAGGACGCGGCGCTCGTCAGCGCGCTCGGCACGATGCCGGTCTTCCGCCGGGGTGCGGACGGCGCCCTGGTCGAGGACTGGGAGGGCTGAACAGAGCCCCTCCGGGCACGCCCGGCCGAGGTCTACTGCACGAGGCCGGACGAGGTGTCGAGGACGCCGAGGCGGGCGAGGAAACGGCCGAGCGCCGCCTCGTAGCGCAGCGGGTCGGCGTAGAGGGAGCCGACGTGACCCGCTCCGGGCGTGACGTCGAGGTCGACCAGCCCGGGGGCTGCAGCGGCGGCGAAGGCCCTGCTGGCGGCGACTGGCACGACGGGATCATCGGCGCCGTGCAGCACGAGCGCCGGGCGCTCGAGCCGTGCTGCAGCGCCTGGCGAGGTCCACTCGAAGGCGTCGAAGTCGATGCCGATCCTGTGCTCGACGAGGCGGGAGGCAAGCGCCACGAGCGGGGCGGGGATGTTGCGCCGGGACCCCTGCTCGGCGAGCACGCCTCGCCAGTCGAGCACGGGGCAGTCGAGCACGACGCCGGCTACGCGCCGGCGATGGCGAGCACGCAGCAGGCTCTGCAGGACGATGGCGCCGCCCATCGACCATCCCATCAGCACGAGGCGCTCGGCGCCGCTCGCGACGGCGTGCTCCATCGCCGCCTCGACGTCGCGCCACTCGCTGTCGCCGAGGTGGTAGCGGGCGTCGGGGCTCGGGGGCGCGCCCTCGTCGTTGCGATAGGAGAGGGCCATCGCGGGAAGCTCGAAGCGGCGCACCACCTCGAGGAAGTCGAGCGCACTGGCCCGAGTCCCCCCGTAGCCGTGGACCAGCAGCACCCAGGTGTCGCCCCGACCCGGGACCTCCCAGCACGGCAGCGCGCCGACGTCGCTCGAGGGCGTCACCTCGTTGTAGCCAAGCCTCAAGGCGCGCCACGGATCGCCGACCGCGAGGTGGCCGATGCCCACCTTTCCCGGGCGGACGCGGCCTTCGTCGACGCGCTCGAGGCTTCGGGTGACGGCGCGCGCCGAGACCGCGATCGGCGGGCCGACGACCGCATGGCCAGATCGCCAGTAGATGCCGAGGCGCCCTTCTCGCAACGTGTCCTCGTCGGCCGCCAGGGTGACCTCGACGGCGCTCGCGGCGAGGACCTCGTGGCCGAGCCTCGCCCGGCGCGGGGTGACCACCTGCTCGGCGAGGGCGAACGCTGCTGCGCCGGCGGCCAGCGCCACCGCCACCGGAGCCGCCACCGCCACCCGGGGTCGCACGTGCACGGCTCGATCCTGCCCCGTGCGGCCGTCGCTCAGCCAGCCGCTGTCACGGTAGGCGGATGCCGGCGCGGAACGGCAGCTCGGCCGACGAGGTGCCGACGCCGAGCTCGTACCGCCCGCCCACGACCCGCCAGCGGCCGCCGAGATAGCAGCGGAAGCCCGAGGCCGGCAGCTCGAGCACCGCGGTGGCGCGGGTGCCGGGGTCGAGGGTGACGCGCGCCACGGCGCGCAGCTGCCACGGGGGCTCGCCGGCCGCCGGCGGGAAGCGGAGGTAGGCCTGCACCACCTCGCTTCCGCGCCTGGTGCCGGTGTCGGCGACCTCGAGCGTCGCCCGGTAGCCGCCGCCGGACCGGCTCAGGCGCAGGTCCGAGAGGGCGAAGCGGGTGTAAGAGAGGCCGAACCCGAAGGGGAACAGCGGGGTCACCCGGTGCGCCTGGTCCCAGCGGTAGCCGATGTCGAGACCCTCGCTGAAGACGACCGTTCCGCCGATCCCCGGCCAGCTGGCCTGGGTGTGAGCCGCCACGGCGCCCTCGCTGGCGGGGAAGGTCACCGGGAGCCGGCCGGTCGGGTCGTAGGCGCCCGAGAGCACCGCTGCGGTGGCGTTGCCGTCCTCTTCTCCGGGGTACCACGCCTCGAGCACGGCGGCGACCTTCGACAGCCACGGCATCAGCACCGCCCCGGAGGTGTTGAGCACGACGACGGTTCTCGGGTTCGCCTTCGCCACGGCGCTGATCAGCTGGTTCTCGTCACCGGGGAGGGAGAGGTCGGGGCGGTCCATCCCCTCGGAGCTGTAGTCGCTGGCGAAGACGATCGCCACCTGGGCACGGCTGGCAGCCTTCACCGCCGCCGCGATCTGCGGGGTGGCGTCGCGCCAGGCGAGCACCGGCTGCGGGCTGCTCGGCTGCGGCTGGAAGACGAGCTGCAGCCGGTAGTCCCTGCCTGCCTGCAACGGCATGCCCTGGGACCAGGTCATCGGCGCGTGCTGGGCGGGCGTGGCGAATATCTCGTGGCCGTCGAGGAGCAGCCACGCCGGGCCGTTGTCGCGAAGCGAGACGACGTAGAGCCCGCTCGCCGGTGGGCGCACGTTGCGGATCTCGTAGACGAGGTGGCGGCGGTCTCCGTTCGGGATCACCGACTGCGAGACGCCTCCGGCGCCGCTCCCGACGGCCACGAGCGGCGCCTCGGCGAGGGGGATCGGCGACGTCCCGCCGACCTCGCTGCCCCCGCTGGCGTAGCTCACGTGGCCGTGGCGGACGATCGCCGAGATCGCCTGCAGGGGGTGGGAGACGAACGGGGCCACGACGTGGGCCCCGCCGTAGGGAGTCGTCATCGCGTTGGCACCGGCGTCGTCGCCGATCACCGCCACCGAGTGCAGCGACGCGAAGTCGAGCGGCAGCAGCCGGCGCTCGTTCTTCATGAGCACGATCGAGGCCTCGGCGACCGCCAGCGCCACCGCCGCATGCGCCCGGGTCGCCACCTTTGCCCCGGGGCGCAGGGGGAGCGGGTGGGCGACGAGCCCGAAGCGGAACATCTCGGTGAGGATGCGCTCGGCGGAGCCGGCGATGGCGCCAGCGCCCAGCTGATGGTGCTGGACGGCAGCCCAAAGCCGGGGGCCGGCTGCGGGCTTGATGGCGTCGAGGCCGGCGGCGAAGGCCGCCGTCGCCGACTTCGCCGCTCCGAGGTCGGAACGGACGAACCCGCCGAAGTGCCAGCTCTGCAGTACCCGGTAGAGGGCCGGGTCGGCGCAGTCGGCGACGCCGTTGATCTTCCCGTAGGCGCACATGATGCTGGCGACGTGCGCCTGGGTCACCGCCGCCCGGAACGGGGCGAGGTACACCTCCTCGAGCGCCCGATTCCCGATCACCTGGTCGAGGGTGTGGCGGCCGCTCTCCTGGGTGTAGGCAGTGAAGTGCTTGGCGTCGGACATCACCTTTTGCGACTGGATGCCCTCGATGTCGGCCACCCCCATCAGCGAGGCGAGCGTCGGGTCCTCGCCGTAGGTCTCCGCCGCCCGTCCGAACTCGGGGACCCGGACGAGGTTGAGGACCGGCCCCTGGACGGCGTCGATGCCCTGCCCGCGCGCCTCGGCCCCCTCGACGGCCCCCTCGCGGTAGGCGTAGGTCGGATCGAAGGTGGCGGCCACCGAGAGCGCCGAGGGCAGCTGGGTGACGCCGGTGTCCCCGTTGCCGAGGCCGTTGGGCCCGTCCTGCAGGGTCAGCGCCGGGATGCACAGCGAGCTCACGCCGGAGTCGCTGTTCTCGATGCGCGGCCGGCCGTAGAGATCGACGATCCCGAGCTGCTCGGCGAGGTCGAGACGGCGGAGGACCTCACCGGCGAGCCGGGCCGGGCTCGAGGTGCGCAAGGCCGTGCTGCTCGCCCATGGGCAGCGGGCCGCGCTCGCCGAGATCCGCCGCGCCGGCCCGTGGTGGCCGCTGCCGGGAGGGCTCGGCGGATGGGCGTGCCGGACGCTGCGGTGGGCGGGTCGCCGCCCGCTGCGCGATGGGCGGCGTCCGGAGCCGGGCCGTCCGGAGCCGGGCCGTCCGGAGCCGG
>DAHUZG010000137.1 GCA_027306715.1 Acidimicrobiaceae bacterium | reverse complement strand
CGCCCAGCCGCCGAAGCCGCTGTCGGCAAGGCTGAGCGAGAAGCCGTTCGGGTTGGAGAGAAGCGTCACGCCCGAGCCGGGGTCGGTCGAGCCCTTCACCCAGAGCTCGTAGGTGACCGGGGTCTCGCCGGTCGGCAGGTTGGCGCTCGGGACGCTCAGGACGGCGGCGGTGTCGGTGCCCGGCTCGCCGACGGCGGTGGCTGCCGGGTCGCTCGGCACCGGGCCCGCCACGCCGAGGGTCGCCCCGGTCTCGTAGCTGGCGGAGATCCCGTTCCCCGACGAGTCGGCGGCGGTCGTGCCGCTCGCCTCGTCGAGGCGGTAGAAGACCGACGGGCTGTTCGCCAGGACGGCGTCGAGATAGGTGCTCGTCGTGTCGGGAGCGGTGCTGCCGGGAGGGGTGCTCGCCGGAGGGGTGCTGGCGCCCGCCGCCGGTGCACCGGTAGTGGCCACGACTGCCGGCAATGCGGCGGAGAGAAGAAGGACGGCGATCGCCGCCCCGCGACAGCGCCTGCGAACGGACCCGGACGGCCGTGCAGAAGTGAGAGCCGGTGCGGCGAGGGTCGGCGACCCCGAGCACGAGGCGGTCTCGACCTCGACAGCCCGGGCGTGTCGTAGCGCACCGAGGCGCAGGTGCATGCGGCTTTGCCTGTTGCGCACGGCGTTGACTGTTGCGCTGTGCTGGAGAGAAGTCAAGCGCCATCTACCCAGCTCACGGTGTGTGGCAGAACCCTCACCCGCAGCACGGCCGGCGAGCTCGAGGGAGTCATCGATCGATGGTCATCACCCGGTTCCCAGGCGAAGCCATTGCCGAGCGTTCTCCCGGCAGACAGCGACGCGGACATCTTCCTCGACGCTCACGGACTCGATGAAGTGGCACGCCTCGTCGAGTGACTCGAACGGGTAGTCCACCGAGAACATGACCCGCGACGTCCCGAGCACGTCCAGCGCACATCTGAGGGCCGGCTCTGAGTAGACCCCCGAGGTCGTGACCATGACGTTGTCGCGGAGGTACTCCGACGGCAGCTTCTCCAGTCGTCTCTCGTGGTTGTTGATGGTCCAGCGGTTGTCGAGGCGGGCCGCGGAGTACGGCAAGCCCTCACCCATGTGCCCGACGATGACCATGCTCGCAGGAAAGCGGTCGAACACCCCCGCCACGACCAGCCGCAGGACGTGCGAGGCCGTCTCGAAGCCCCACCCCCACGAGCTTCCCATGAGGTCGCGATATCCCTCGAGGACAGCCGGAGGCCGTACCGGCGGGGCCGGGTGGAGGTAGATCGGGACTCCGAGGCCCTCTGCGGCCTCCCACAACGGCCAGTAGGCCGCGTCGTCGAGGTAGCGGCCCTGAGAATGTCCGCGTACCAGAGCTCCTTTCAGATGAAGCTGCTCGACGCAGCGCGCCAGCTCCTCGCCGGCACGCTCGGGCGCTTGACAGGGCAGCTCGGCGAAGGCGGCGAAGCGCGTCGGGTGCGCGGCGACGATCTCAGCCAGCGCGTCGTTGATCCGGGCAGCCATGAGACAGGCGCGCTTCGGGTCCTTCTCGTCACGAGCACCGGGGGCTGTCACCGAGAGAACCTGCATCGCCACGCCGGTTCGGTCCATCTCCGGCAGCCGGAGCTCTTCGACGTCGCGCAGCCTCGCCGCCACCGACGTCGCAAAGGCGGGGGTCCAAGCAGGCGCCTCTACCCCGCTGAACCCGGCCGGCAAGATGTGCTCCTCGAGCGTGACCTTGTCTGCCAGCACGGCCCGGACCTCCTCGTTCGCAGAGCTGACCACGCGGCGGCCCCGGACGCCGTGGCTCTTTCCGGGGCTCGGCGGCTCAGGCCTCGCGCGCCGGGCGGGTGGAGAAGGCGAGGGACCAGTCCGCGTCGGACTCGCCGTCGATGGCGAGGCGCCAGCTGTAGCGCGTCGCCGCCTGCAGCGGCAGCGGGCCGAAGTTGAGCGCCAGGGCGACGTCGACGGGGCTCCCGGCGGGACCGGCAGCGGGGCGGGCGACCTCGAAGTCCCCACGCACCTCGATCGCCTGCGGGCCGTCGGGCGTCTCGGCGATCACCGGCTGGCCGTCCTCGTCGAGCAGGTAGAGCTCCCAGTGATGGGGGCGCTCGACCTCGTTCCAGTCGACGTCGATCTTGAGCGCCACCGCCGAGGGCATCGGGTCGGGGCCGATCAGGCTCCAACCTCCACCGAGGATGTAGAGCTTCCCGTCGGCGACCTGGGCCGAGTCGCAGAGCAGCATCGTCACGCGCACGGTCCCGGACAGTAGTGCACGGCCTCACCTGATCGGGCGCCCGGCACCGGGTCACGCTCGGCTGCGGATTCACCGCTGGCGTTCGGGTGGGAGAGGTGATCGTCCCAGGCTCAGCGGCGAAGGTGGCTACCGGCGAGGCGAGAGCGCCCGCCGCCGCAGCACCGTTCAGCTGGCGTCGACCCTGCCACCGGCGGGCGAGGCTGCCTATCCCCCAAGGAGGAGCACGACATGGACAGCTACATCCCACTCAGCACCGGCCCCGACGGCACCGGCCGCGACGGCACCGGCGCTCGAGCGAGCGCCGATCAGCCGGCACGCCGGCGCCGGACGCGCACGGCACTCGTCGGCGGTGTCGCCGGGCTGGCGATGGCCGCCGGCGGCGTCGGGGCGACGCTCGCTGCCGGCGGCGCCGGGGCGAGCACCGCGACACGCGGCTATAGCGTCGCCCAGGTCACCAGCTCGACGACCACGTCCTCGTCGAGCACCGCCAAGGCGGCCACCGGATCGGGGACGAGCTCCAGCAGCGCCACGGGCTGCATGGGGATGGGCGGGACGATGCCGACCGCGGTCGGCACCGTGCAATCGGTCGACACGGCTACGAACAGCTTCGTGCTGAAAGAGGCCAACGCCACGACCGTCACCGTCGACGTCTCCTCGACGACCACCTACCGCGACCGCGCCGTCAGCTCCCCCGGGCTGTCGAACGTCACCGTCGGCGAGCAGGTGGCCGTCGCCGGCAAGCTCAGCTCGGGGACGGTGAGCGCGACCGCCGTGACGATCGGAGCGCCGGACGGCCCCGGCTTCGGCGGCCCCGACCTCGGCGATGGCGTTGGATCCACCGGCAGCGCCAGCACCAGCGGCATCGCCAGCGCCTGAGCCCTTCGTGAAGGGACCCGATCGCACGCCGGCCCCCGGCCACGTGAGCGCTCACGTGGCCGTGCCGGCTGCGGTGCCGGCTGCCGTGGCGGTGCCGGCGGCCGTGGCCGTGCCGGCGGCCGTGGCGGTGCCGGCTGCGGTGCCGGGGTCCGCTCGCTACCCTTCGAGCACCGTGCCCGAGCTCCAGCTGCGCAACGACGACTACCGCCGCCCCCTGGCGACGGCGCTCGAGCGTCTCGGCGTCGGGCCCGGCTGGCGCTGCGCCGACGTCGGTGCCGGCTCGGGCGACGTCTCGATCGCGCTGGCGGCGATCGTCGGGCGCGAGGGCCGCGTCTACGCCGTCGACAGCGATCCGGCCGCCCGTGACGAGGTGGCCGCGGCGGCCGCGGCGGCCGGCGAGGCACAGGTGATCGCTGTCACCCAGGTCGCCGAGGAGCTCGTGCTGCCCGAGACCGTCGAGCTCGCCTTCTGCCGCTTCCTGCTGCTGCACGTGCTCGATCCCGCCGCCGTGCTCGCCAGGATGGCGGGCCTGCTGGCGCCGGGCGGCCACCTCGTCGCCCAGGAGCCGATCACGACCGCCGGGCGCGTCGGCGGGACGGCGCTGTCGATGCCCGGCGCCCGCCATCCCGACGTCGGCGCGCTGCTCCCCGGCCTCGTCGGCGGCGCCGGGCTCGTCCTGCTCGACGCCTGGGCAGAGGCTCCGGCCGGGGCCGGGCCCGGCCCGGTCGCCTCCTACCTCGAGGACCTCACCGGGGTAGACCCCGGCGACGACGCCGTCGTCCTCCCGCCCCTTGTCACCGTCATCGCCCGGCGGCCGAGCTGACGACGCGGGCCGCCCCGGTCGGCCACCCGAAGCGAGCCTCTCGCCAGGCGCGTGGCACCAGCGATGGCGACCGGTGAGTCAAGCGATGGCGACCGGTGAGTGTAGAGTCGCGCGACCATGGCCGGATCCCGCATCGACGGAGAAGTCCGGCTCGAAGGCCGTTCAGGCTGACGGGGTGTCCTCGACGCCGCCCGTAGTGCCTCGCCGGCTGCTCGCCAGCCTCCCGCTCGCCAGCCTCCCGCTCGCCAGCCTCCCGGCAGGACCCTCCGGGCGCACCGCTCTGCCGGCCGGGGCTCTGTCGGCCGGGGCTCTGCCGGCCCGGCGCGGGCGAGCCGACGAACGAGGACGACCCGTTGACTTCACCTCCACTTCAGCGCCGCCCGTCACGATCTGAGCCGATGTCGACGGTCCTCGAGCAGCCGCCGGCGCTCGCGCGCGCCCTCGCCACGCTGGCGCCGAGCGAGCCGCGCTTCGAGTCGCTCAGCGTGATCCTGCCGGTGATGAACGAGACGACGTCGCTGTTGTCGACCGTCGAGCAGCTCGTGGGCGGCCTCGGCACCGACCTCGGCGAGCTGATCGTCGTCTGGTCCCCGCGCACGACGGGCGCCAGCCGCGAGGCGATCGAGCGGCTCGGGGACAAAGACGGCCCGCTCGCCGCCGCCAGCCGGCCGCCGGGCGTGGCGCCGCCACGCCTCGTCCTTCACGAGCAGCACCTCCCCTTCCTCGGCGGGGCGATGCGCGAGGCCTTCGAGCTGGCCAGCTGCTCGCACGTCGTGATGATGGCGAGCGACCTCGAGACCGACCCGGCGACGGTCCCGGAGATGGTCCGGGTGAGCAAGGCGCGTCCCGACGCCGTCGTCACCGCCTCGCGCTGGATGGGATCAGGCGGTGGCCGCTTCGAGGGCTACAACCCCGCCAAGCTCGTCCTCAACGCGGTCTTCCAGCACCTGTTCAAGCTGCTCTACCGGACCGAGCTGAGCGATCTCACCTACGGCTTCCGCCTCTTTCCCACCTGGCTCGTGCGTAGCATCGCCTGGGAGGAGCTGCGCCACCCGTTCCTCTTCGAGACCTTGATCAAACCGCTCCGGCTCGGGGTAGCGGTGATCGAGGTGCCGACGCAGTGGAAGAGCCGCGAGGAGGGAGCCTCGAGCAACAGCTTTTTCGCCAACTTCGCCTATGCCCGGACGGGGCTTCAGATGCGCCGGCGCAGCGCTGCCTCCTGCCTGCGTCCCGCCCGCCCGAGCGCCGCCACCATGCCTGAGGCGCCGCCCGAGAGATGTCTGGAGCTGTGAGCAAGTTCATCGTGACGACGACGGTCAACCCCCCGACAGAGGCCGTCGAGCGCTTCGACGCCATGGCTGACTGGCAGCTCGTCGTCGTCGGCGACCGGCGCACCCCGGCCGGCTACCGGCTGGGGCGCGGCACCTACCTCTCGCCCGAGGAGCAGGAGCGCTACGACCCGGCGCTGTCGGAGGCGATCGGGTGGAACTGCATCCAGCGGCGGAACTTCGGCATCCTGCTCGCCTACGAGAGCGGGGCCGACGTCGTCGCCGTCGTCGACGACGACAACATCCCCCTCGACGGCTGGGGAGAGGACCTGCTCCTCGACACCCCCACCGAGGTCAATTTCTTCGAGATCGACGAGGCCGCCTTCGACCCCGTCGGCGCCACGAACTACCCCCACCTCTGGCACCGCGGCTTCCCGCTGCAGCTCCTCGCCGGGCGCGACTACTCCCGACCCGGGCGACGCACGGTGAGTGCCGGCGTGCAGGCCGACGTCTGGAACGGCGACCCGGACCTCGACGCCGTCTGCCGGATGGAGCACGCACCGGAGTGCAAGTTCGACCCGAGCCTGTTCCCGGTCGCCTCGAACCGCCCGGCGCCGTTCGACTCCCAGAACACCTTCCTCGCCCGTCGGGTCGTCCCGGACTACTTCCTCTTCCCCGGCGTCGGCCGGATGGACGACATCTGGGCGGCCTACTACGCCCAGGCGTGCGGCCACACCGCCGTCTTCGCCGCGCCGTCGGTCTACCAGCAGCGGAACCCGCACGACCTCACCCGTGACCTGCGCGCCGAGCTGCTCGGCTACGAGCACAACCTCGCCATCGTCGAGGCGCTCGCAGCCGACCCGCGGGCGATCCTTCGCTTCCTGCCGGCGCAGGCGTCGTGGGCCTGGGAGCTGTACCAGCGCCGCCTCGAGACGCTGTAGATGCGCAGGGTCCTCGTCACCGGCGGCGCCGGCTTCGTCGGGCGGCACTTCACCCGGCACTTCCTCGAGCAGGGCGACGAGGTACGCGTCGTCGACTCGATCGCTCCCGGCAGCGGCGCCGTGCATCCCGACGGCGGCTGGCCGCTGTTCGAGCCGCGGGACTTTGCCGGCTTCTCCTTCGAGCAGCTCGACTGCCGCCAGTGGTTCGCCGACGAGCGCTCGGGCGAGGCGAGCTACGACCTGGCGATCCACCTCGCTGCTGTCGTCGGCGGCCGGGTGGTGATCGAGGAGAGCCCGCTCGAGGTCGCCGTCGACCTCTCGATCGACGCCGCCTACTGGCAGTGGGCCCGCACGGCACGGCCCGCCAAGACTCTTTGCTTCAGCTCCTCGGCCGTCTATCCCGTCGCCTTTCAGCAGGAGCCCGGCTGGGTCCTGCTCGAGGAGCCGATGGTCGAGCTGAGCGGCACCGGCTCGATCGGCATGCCCGACATGTCCTACGGCTGGGCCAAGCTCACCTGCGAGTACCTCGCCCACCTCGCCCACGAGCGACACGGGCTGGCATCGGTCTGCTACCGCCCGTTCTCGGGCTACGGCGAGGACCAGGACGACCACTATCCCTTCCCGAGCATCTGCGCCCGTGCGCTCGAGAGCCGGAAGTCCAAGGTGGTCACCGTGTGGGGATCGGGCCGCCAGCTGCGCGACTTCATCCACATCGACGACTGCGTGCGCGGGGTGGTCTCGACGATGGACTCCGTCGACGACGGCGGGGCGCTCAACCTCTCGACGGGCATCCCGACCAACTTCATCGAGCTCGCCAGCCTCGCCGCCGAGGTGCTCGGCTACCGGGCGGTGATCGAGCCGGTGCCCGACCGCCCGTCGGGGGTGTTCGCCCGCTGCGGAAGCACGGCCCGCCAGGAGAGCCTCGGCTTCAGCGCCGCCATCCCGCTTCGAGAAGGCGTCGAGCGGGCGATGGAGCACCTCCTCGGCCCGGGCTCCTCATCGCCGCGCCAGCAGCCACAGGCGCTTCGTCGAGGTACGGCATCTGGG
>DAHUZG010000134.1 GCA_027306715.1 Acidimicrobiaceae bacterium | reverse complement strand
ACCACGACCTCGCCGCCGGGCGGCGGGTCCGGGAGCGCCGCGCTCACCCCGGTCGGCGGGTTCGGGGCGCTGGCGGGCGCCGTCGGCTCGACGATCGACGACAACGCCGAGGGGCCGGAGGAACCCATGACGTTCGTGGCGACGAGGTCGAACTGGTAGTAGTCGCCGTTGGTGAGCCCGTTCACCTGCGCTGACGCAGCGGGCGGCGCGCCCTCAAAGGTCGGGCTCTCGAAGGGGCTTCCCGAGCAGCTGGTCGAGCTGGCGCACGGGAAGGCATTGATCGTGTAGCTCGTGATCGTGCTGCCGCCGTCGCCCGGTGCGGTCCAGGACAGCGACACCTCGGCGTTGCCGGGGGTGGCGCTCGGCTGGCCCGGCTGGCCGGGGACGGTGGCCGGAACGACGCCGACCTCCTCGCTCGAGGCCGGGCCGGTGCCGACGCCGTTGACGGCTGCGACAGCGAAGCCGTAGGGCGTCCCGTTCGACAAGCCCGTCACCGTGTAGCTGTTGACGACGCCGAGGGTCTTCGTCGTCGGAGTCCCCCCACACGGGCTCGCCGTGCAGCCGCCGTACCAGTACACGATGTACCCGGAGATGGCGCTGCCGTTGTCGTTCGGCGTGCTCCAGCCAAGCGTCACCTGGTCGTTGCCGGCGGTCGGTGCCCCGAGCACGGGTGCAGCCGCCAACCCGGCGGGGGTCACCGCGCTCGAGTACCCGGAGGGAGCGCTCTCGACGCCGTCGTCCACCGCGGTGACGGTGAGCTCGTAGGTCTGGCCGTCGGTGAGCCCGGTGACGGTGTAGCTCGTCGTGGCGCTCCCGGTGCTCTGGACACCGTCGGCGGTCGGGGTTCCGTTCACCAGCTTGTAGACGTAGACGTTGTTGCTCGTCACGGTGCCCGAACCCTGTGTCCAGGCGACCTTGACGGTCGTATCTCCGGCCGTGGCGCTCGTGATCGTCGGCGCGCCGGGCGCGCTGGCGGTCGGCGTCGCTCCGGTGAAGACGAAGCCGTCCGGGCTGACCGCCACGCAGCCGGTGACGGTCGTGCTCGTCGGCAGGCACGCCACTCCCGCCAAGCCGTCCGGGAACAATGCGGTCGGCGAGGTCCAGCCGGGCGACGCAGCGAACGCGCTCGCCGAGGCGATGGCGTTCCCGGACTCGTCGAACAGGGCGCAGGTCGCACCCGGGGCCGCTGTCGGCGCTGCGCAGGAGACGGCGCCGAGGTGCGGGTACCCGTTGCCGGTGCTGTCGAGAGTCGTCGAGGCCCAGCCCCCTCCGCCGAAGGCGTCCGAGGAGGAGACGACATGGCCGACGTCGTCACCGGCAGCGCAACCGTACCCGCTCGAGGAAGCGGCGCAGGAGATCCCCGCCAGGCTGTTCGAGCTGTCCAGCGCCGCCTGGCTCCAGGCCGGCGACGCGGCGAAGGCATCCGTCGAGACAGTGACGAACCCGTCGGTGTTGGAGTTGTCCGTCGCCGCACACTCGGCGCCGCCAGCTGTCGGTGCGCACCACAGCCCGGCGATGTTGTTGCCAGTCTCCTGGCCAGAGCTGCCGGTTCCGGTGAAGGCGAGCGGGGTCGCGAACGACGGGCTCGTCGGCGACGTGAACAGGTTCGTCGAGTACGAGAGATAGCCCTGGCCGTCGCCGGTCTCACAGCCCACCGAGGCAGCAAGAGCGACACAGGAGATGGCGGTGAAGCTGGCACCGGTCGAGCCCTCACCGGGCTCGGCGTAGGCAGGGGCGGCTGTCTTGGTCCAGGTCGGCGACGATGCGAAGGGGTTGTTCGAGGTGAGCACGTAGCCGTCGGCGTCGACCGCGGCGCAGTACGCCGTCGACGAGTCCTCGACACAGGAGATCGCGCTGAGCGGAGTCGTGCCGTCGACATGGGTCGATCTCCAGACCGGCGGCGACGAGAGAGTGGCGAAGGCGTCGTCGGTGGCGACCACGTCGCCGGCGCCGTCGATCGCCACGCACCCTGTCGAGGTACCGAGATCGATGCAGGACACCCCCGAGATGCTCGGGTCCGGGGCGACCTCGGGCGACTCCTCGCTCCAGCCGCTGTCGCTCGGAAAGCTCGAGGAGACAGCGACGTCGCCGTAGCGGTCGCCCGCGGCGCAGCTCGATGACGTGCAGCTGACCGAGATCAGGTCCCAGCCCGGTACCGATGCGGACTGGTTCCATGCCGAAGTGGTGAGCGGGTCGCCGGCAGGGGTCGTGGCGACGAAGCCTCCCCCCGATGACGAGCCGACGCCGGCACAGCCGGCAGAGTTGCACGAGAGCCCCACGAGGTAGTCGCCCGCGGCGACCACAGCATGGGCCGATGACCAGCTCGGGCTCGCGTACGGCGAGGACGAGCCGGCGGCGTCGCCGCCATCGCCGACGGCGACGCAGTCGCTCACCCCGGCGCCGGCATCGAAGCACGAGACCGCATAGATGTAGCCGATGCCGCTCGGCGAGACGGGCGCGCTCCAGCTCTGCGGGGAGGAGAACGGGTCCCCGCCGTAGAGGTTTCCCGCGCCGACCCCACCGTCGGCCACCACACAGCCCGACGTGGTGCACGAGATGCCCGTCGGAGTGATGCTGTCGACCCCGAAGGGCTGGCCCCACGTGCTGGCGGTAAAGGCATTCGTGGTGGCGACGACGTACCCGTTGGCGTCCACGGCCGCGCAGTAGGCGTCGGCGCCGCCGTCGGCGTCGCACGACACTCCGACAAAGCCCCCGCCGCCGGCGTCCACCGACTGCGTCGTCCAGGTCGCCGAGCCGAACGGGTTGGTGCTCGTCAAGACGTTGCCGCCCGAGTCGACGATCACGCAGCCGGACCCAGAGGTCGTCGTCACGCAGGAGACGCCGACCAGCGAGTACCTGTCCAAGTTGTCGATCGTCCAGCTCGAGCTCGTGGTCGGTGTCGCCGAGGTGAGCACCGAACCGGCCTGAATCGCCACACAGCCCGCCGACACACAGGACATGCCGACGACAGGATCGGGCTCTTGCAACGACGGCACAGCCGAGTCGATCCGTTGCCCGTAGCTCCAGCTGAGCGGCGCCGAGCCCGTCGCCGAGGCAAGCGGCGCCGAAGCGACGACGACCGTGCAGGTGGCGACAAGGAAGGCGGCGCCCACCGCTGCGATTGCCCGGCACCAGCTCGCCGCTCGCCGGCTCACGTGGTGCAGCTCACAGCGTCGTCGAGCGCGAGCTCATCGCTCGCCGACTGCCGGCCAACCACAAGGCGATCGGCCCGGGAAGACGTCCACCGAGTGGATCGGCGAACAGACGCGGATCGGCAGAGAAGCGTCGGTTCCAGACAAGCGTGGACTGGCGGAAAAGCGTGGCCTGGCGGGCAGCACTGCCAAAGTCTCGCGGTCGCCCCACGATCTAGTCAACGACTATCCGCAGATGATCAATCTGAACCGGACAACCGGGCCGCCCGTCACGAGCGCGCCGGCTCGGGGTCAGGGCGAACGGCGGAGGAACTGGACGCGTAGTCGCGTGCCGGCCGGGAAGCGGGCAAAGGCGCTCCCCGCCAGCCGGCGCCGGTCGCGCTCGACAGAGACGGGAATCTCTCCGAGCGCTTCCTCTCGTTGAGCGACGCGTACAGCATACAAACCCGTTCCTGGCATGCACAGGCCCGGCTCGGCCTCGGCGAAGCCCTCCTCGAGGGCTTCGCCCTGCTCGCGGGGTGGCACCGTCACCGCCAGCTCGAACGGGCGGCCGAGCAGGCGCTCGGCGTGCGCCATGTCGCCCGCCTCGATGAGGGCGCGGATCCGCGAGGAGGAGACCGGTGTCTGATCCTCGTCGTCGGAGACAAGCTCGCTTGCAGAGACGGTGAAGCCGAGGTCGCCGCCGAGCTTGGTGAGCAGCTCGACGTCACCGAGCTGGCGGTGACCGAAGCGGAAGTTCGAGCCGACGACGATGCGGCGCGCATCGAGCTCGCCGGTGAGCACGTCACGCGCGAATCGCTCCGCCGGCTCGGCGGCGCGGGCCTTGTCGAAGCTCACGACGACCACCTCGTCCACGCCCGTCGCGCGCAGCAGCTCGAGCTTCTGCTCGTTGTCGGTGATCAGCGGCGGGGCTGTCTCGGGCCGGACGACAGAAGCGGGATGGCGGTCGAAGGTGAGAGCGACGCTGCGCCAGCCGGCTGCGGCCGCTTCCCGCATCGCCTCGGCGATCAGCTGGCGATGCCCGACGTGGACGCCGTCGAAGTTGCCGATGGTGACCACCGACGGGCGCCGGGCTGCCGAGAGAGGAGCGGCCACCGGCGACGACGCTACTCCGAGGCCCGACCACGATCGGTGCCGCCCGGCAGGAAGCGCCCCGGCGGCAGGACGACCGACGGCTTCACCTTCGCTTCGCCCGCCGGTTCGCAGACCGCGACCAGCTCTCCGGCGGGATCGAGCACCGCCCACGGCCCGTCACCGCCGGCGCCGAGGGCGCTGCGGTCGAGCACCTTGCCGAGGCGCAGCGCAGCAGCGAGCTCCGTCCCGGCGGCAAGGCTCTCGAGGCTGACGACGAGCCGCGCCGCCGGGCCGACAGACGCCGCCTCGAGCTCGTCGAGCCCGACGCAGTCGAGGTCGCGGAACGGACCGACAGCGCTGCGGTGCAGCGCCGTCAGGTGTGCTCCCCCGCCGAGGGCACTGCCGAGGTCTGCGGCGAGCGTGCGCACATAGGTCCCCGAGGAGCAGTCGACCTCGATCCGCAGGCGTCCCGGTGCGCCGCCTGGCGCCACCTCGAAGCGGTAGACCTCGACCCGGCGGGGTGCTCGCTCGACCTCGATCCCCTGGCGGGCGAGGTCGTAGAGGCGCCTGCCGCCGACCTGCACCGCCGAGACCATCGGCGGCACCTGGTCGATGACACCGGTCAGGGCGGCCGCCGCGGCAACGGCCTCGGCGAGGGTGACGCCCGCCATGTCGTGGGTGGCGGTGACCTCGCCCGAAGCGTCGAGCGTGGTCGTCTCGACCCCGAGAACGACCTCGGCACGGTAGGACTTCCTCCAGCTCGACGTGAAGCGGAGCAGCCTGGTCGCCGGCCCGATCCCGAGCACCAGCACCCCGGTGGCGTCGGGGTCGAGCGTCCCGGCGTGACCGATACGGCGCTCACCGAGCCGCCGTCGTGCGCGGGCGACGACGTCGTGGGAGGTGAGGCCGGCCGGCTTGGCGACGGCGACCGATCCGGCGGCGCCCAGGATCCAGCACGGCGGCCCCGGTGACGGGGGAGTCGTCATGAGCCCTTGGCGTCGCCGGGCTCGAGCTTTTCCGCACCGCTGCCCGGGTCGGCGGCGCCGCTCGCGGCATGCTCGCCCTGCCAGGTCTCGACCCGGACCTGAGCGCGCCGCAGCGCCTCGTCGACCCGGCGCGCCGCCTCGATCGCCGGGTCGGCTTCGAAGCGCAGTGCCGGCACCCGCCGTGTCCGCACCTGGCTCGCCACGGCCGCCTGCAGCTGGCGGCGGTGCTCCTCGAGGGCGGCACGAGCGCCGTCGCTCAAGCTGGCGAGGAAGACGACGGCGTGACGAAGGTCAGGCTCGCAGGAGACTCCGGTGAGGGTCAGCATGCCCAGGCGCTCGTCGGTGTCCTCGAGCCGCTCGAGCGCCTCGGCGAGCACCTCGCGCAGCAGCTCGTTGAGGCGCGCCGCTCGGGGGTAGGCGCGCTGAGCGGCGGCAGGGTGCCTCGGTCTGGCCATGGTCTGGACGCTCCATCGGCGGGCAGCCGGCGCTAAGGCTCGCAGCCGCCTCGTGCCGGCCAAGCAGGCTGGCTCGCCCCCGGGCCGGCGACGACGGCTCAGGTCCTCGGGATCTCCCGATCCTCGTAGGTCTCGATGATGTCTCCCGAGTGCAGGTCCTGGAAGTCCGTCAACCCGATGCCGCACTCGAAGCCCTCGTGGACCTCGCGGACGTCATCCTTGAAGCGGCGCAAGGAGGAGATCGCGCCCTTCCAGATCACCACCCCCTCGCGAAGGAAGCGAACCTTCGTGCCACGGGTGATCACGCCACTTCGCACGTAGCACCCGGCGATCGCCCCCACACGAGGGACACGGAAGATCTCGCGCACCTCGGCCTCGCCGGTGACGACCTCCTCGTAGGTCGGGGCGAGCATCCCGACCATCGCCGCCTCGATGTCCTCGATCAGCTTGTAGATGATCTCGTAGGTGCGGATCTCCACGCGCTGCGCATCGGCGAGCTCGCGGCTCCGCCGGTCCGGCCGCACGTTGAAGCCGATGATCGTGGCGTTCGACGCGGCTGCCAGCTGGACGTCGTACTCGGTGATCCCGCCGACGCCGCGGTGGACGAAAGCGACGCGGACCTCGTCACGCTCGAGCTTGCGCAGGCTCTCGGTGACAGCCTCGAGGCTGCCCTGCACGTCGGCCTTCAGCACGACGTTGAGAGTGGCGTTCTCGCCGCGCTGGATCTGCTCGAAGATGTCCTCGAGCTTGGCCCCGGCGCTCGGAGCCACCGGCACCGAGCCGTACCCGGCGAAGCGGATCCGCTGGGCCCGGGCCTCGGCGATCGTGCGGGCCACCGACTGCTCGGCGGTCCCGCGCAGCTCGTCACCGGCCGCCGGCGGCTCGGAGAGGCCGAGCACCTGCACCGGCATCGAGGGCGGCGCCTCCTTGACCTGGTCGCCGTGGTCGTCGTAGAGCGCACGCACCCGCCCCCAGGCAGCCCCGGCGACGACGGTGTCGCTGACACGAAGCGTGCCGCGCCGGACGATGACGGTCGCCACCGGGCCACGGCCGATGTCGAGGTTGGCCTCGAGCACGATCCCCCGCGCCCTGCCCTCCGGCGAGGCGCGCAGCTCGAGGACCTCGGCGAGCACCGCGATCTGGGCGAGGAGGTCGTCGATGCCGAGTCCCTGGAGGGCGGAAACCTCGACGGTGATCGTGTCGCCGCCCCACGCCTCAGGGACGAGTCCCTGGTCGGAGAGCTGCTGCATGACACGGTTCGGGTCGGCGTCAGCGCGGTCGATCTTGTTCACAGCGACGATGATCGGTGCCCCCGCAGCGCGGGCGTGGCTGATCGCCTCGAGTGTCTGCGGCATCACGCCGTCGTCGGCGGCGACGACGAGCACGACGATGTCGGTCACCTCGGCGCCCCGGGCGCGCATCGCGGTGAACGCCTCGTGGCCCGGGGTGTCGATGAAGGTGATCAAGCTGCCCTCGTGCTCGACCTGGTAGGCGCCGATGTGCTGGGTGATGCCTCCCGCTTCGGCGGCGACGACGTTGGTCTGGCGGATGCGGTCGAGCAGGAGCGTCTTGCCGTGGTCGACGTGACCCATCACCGTCACCACAGGCGGGCGCGGGCGCAGGCTGGCCTCGTCCTCGGCGTCGTCCTCGTCGGCGAAGTAGCGCGCCTTGAGAGCGGCCTCCTGCTCCTCGCCCGGGTCGACGAGGCGGATGCGCGCGCCGAGCTCGTTGGCGAACAGCTCGATCATGTCGTCGGAGAGCGACTGCGTCGCGGTCACGACCTCACCCTGGAGGAAGAGGAAGCGGATGACGTCGCCCGCCGAGCGGTTGAGCTTCGGCCCGAGCTCTTGAGGCGTCGAGCCGCGCTCGATGATCACCTCGCTGTCAGGGACCGGGGCGTTCGAGGGAACGTAGGTGGCAACCTGGATCGGCTCGAGCTCTTCGACGTTGCGGCGGCGACGGTGGGTCCGTCGCTGCTGCGGCCGGCCGCGACCGCCGGGACCGCCGCGCAGGCCACCCGGGGGCCCGCCGGGGCC
>DAHUZG010000128.1 GCA_027306715.1 Acidimicrobiaceae bacterium | reverse complement strand
CATGTGCGACGCGACCACGCATGCTCGGGATACTCTTCCTCTCGCACCCTCCGGTGGGCCATCCGATCCCCTGGGGGTACACCCGCCGCTTTATGAGGCGCCCGGGCGAGCGCCGAGGAGATCGTGTGACACAGCCGGAGGTGAGGGGCCTGTCCGTACCTCGCCGTGGATCGAGTGGTCGCCACCTCTGTGGGTGAGTCGGCCGACAACGAGGCTGGGTCAAGCCGGCCGCCCACCCTGAGCAGACGGAAGGTGCTCGTCGGCCTCGGTGCCGTCGGCACCGCCGCGTGGGCCCCGCCGCGGATCCAGGCGTTCGCCGCGCTGCCAGCTATCGGGTCCACGCCGCCGTCGAGCACGACGACCACGACCGGCGCCAGCTCGAGCACGACGACGACTGACACGACGAGCACGACCACGAGCACGACGACGACGACCGACACAACGAGCACGACGACGACCACCCAGGCGACGACCTCCACCTCGGGCCCGCAGGCGCAGTCCAAGCCGCAGGGCATAGCCGTCCCGGGCAAGAAGGCGCCGACCACGACCGGGCCCGGCGGCGTGTCGACGACGACGCAGGCGCCGACGACGACGACGCAGGCACCGACCACCACGCAGGCACCGACGACGACGCAGGCACCGACCACCACCGAGGCGACGACGACCACCGAGGCGACGACCACCACCTTGCCGGCCGCCACCCACAGAGCTCGCCACCCGTCGTCGCCCGGCGGAGGGACGAGCCCCCCCGCGCCGACGACCCCCGCCCCGCCGCAGCTCGCCTTCACCGGGCTCGACGTGGAACGGCTGGCTGCGATCGGCGGCGGCCTGCTCGGAGCGGGAGCGTTGTCGCTGCTCGCTGCCGGGCGTACCGCCCGGGGCGATCTCGCCCTGTCATCGGCCGACCCCGTCGCACCGAGCTCCGAGCTGGCGCAGGATTGGCTGGCCGACGAGGAGATCGACTTGCCCCTCGAGCAGTAGGGGCTGCTCGCTAGGAGCCGCTCGGTAGGAGCTGCTCGGTGCCGATGTCACGCCCGTACGCGAGGATGCTGAGTCGCTCAGGCGCCACCCTCCGCAGTCGACGCTTGGCGCGCGAGGAGCGGTGCCAGCCTCGCATTGGGTGTTCTTACGGACTCCCGGCTCACAGCCGGTCACAGTGTTGGCACACTACGTGGCAGTGCTGGAGCAGATTATCGAGTAAAAATGGGAAAGACACATTCGTGCCTGGACGCTCAGCAGCAGCCAGGTCGATGATCTGCCGGGAGTCATCTGAGAGCGGTCCACCGCTCGTCGAGACAGGAGAGCTAATGCCCGCAGTCCATCCCGCTCAGGTCCGGCCCCGCCTCGACGTCGCCGACCCGATGCCGGTGCGCTCGGGAAGAGGCGCGCGGGCCGGTCTCGGCAGCGACGAGCAGGCGTGGGCGCGCTTTGTCTCTGCCGCCCGCGGCGCTGCCGACGAGCTGCGGGCGATGGGCCAGCTCGCCGATGCCGCCCAGCTCGACGACGACCTCGCCGCCATCGAGGCGAAGCTGCGCCTGCGCTGACCCCGCCGCGGTAGGGCTGCCGGCCCCGTTCGCCCTGTGCGGCGCCGTGACGCGCAGCCGGGCCGCCGGCTTCCCGAAGGAAGCGGCGGCCCGGCCGTGAGCTGGCTGGTGCGGCCGGCGGCGACCTCGCGCCGCCGCCGGCCACCTGGTCAGCCGGTGACGGAGATCCCGACGAACGGCGAGGTCGGCGCCGGCGTGGCGCTCGACGGCGAGCCGTAGGCCGGGGCGTCACCGAAGGGGTAGACGGTGCCGTCGCTTCCCATCAGGTAGTAGCCGAGCCCGTCGAGTGTCGGGGCGAAGCCGGCGATCGGGTGGGCGAGCCTGGCCGTCGCCTTCGAGCCGAAGAACTTGGCGTCGCCGAAGTTGTAGATGTTCCCGCCCGAGCTCACGAGCCAGTAGCCCTTGCCGTCCGGCGTGGTGCCGGCGCTGACGAGCGGGTGCGGGAGGCGGCGGACGCTCGCCTTCGAGCCGAAGAAACCGGCGTCGCCTTCGTTGAAGACGTTGCCCTTGGAGGTGACGAGCCAGTAGCCCTTGCCGTCCGGCGTCGACACGATCGCGACGAGCGGTCGCACCTTGGCGTTGAGGCTGAGCGAGGAGTAGCTGGTGGCGTCGCCGAAGGGGTAGACGGCGCCGTTGCGTGCCGCCAGCCAGTAGCCCTTGCCGTCGGGGGTGACGGCGAACGCCGCTATCGGGGCGGCCAGCCTGCCGTGTGCCTGAGAGCCGTAGAAGGTCGCACCGCCTTCGTTGAAGACGTTGCCCTTGCTCGTGACGACGTAGTAGCCGCCGGTCGGGTCAGAGGCGACGGCGACAGCCGGGCGGACCGAGGTGTTGAGCGAGAGCGAGGAGCCCGCTGTCGCCTTGCCCTCGGCGTAGACGGCGCCGGACTGGGTCGCGCCGAGGAACCCGGTCGCCGGAGACGGGCGGACGGTGATGGCGAGCGTCTGGCTGATGGGTGAGCCGGCGCCGTTGCTGGCGAAGACCCGTACCGAGAAGCTCCCTGTGGCACCGCTCGGCGTGCCGGAGATCGTCGCCGTGCCGCCGTTGGCGGTGAAGCTCAGGCCTGCCGGGAGCACCCCGCTCTCGCTCAGCGTCGCCGCCGGAGATCCGGACGTGGTGACCGTGTAGCTGCCGGCCACACCGATCTCGAAGCTGGCCGAGGCGGCGCTCGTGAAGCTCGCCGGGATGCCGGCGGTGTAGACCTCTGCGCTAGAGGTCGGGGCGCCGCCGGTGGTGACGCCGCCGGCGACGAGCACGGTGCCGGTGCCGGGAAGCGAGACCATGCTCGCCTGCGAGCGCGCCGTGCCGAGCGAGCCGGTCGCCGCGAAGCTTCCCGACGAGGGGCTGTAGAGCTCGGCGCTCGACAGCGGGGCGCCGCTGGCATCCTGGCCGCCGGCGACGAGTACGTCACCTGAGGGCAACAGCTCCGCCGAGGCGCCGTTGCGTGCCACGGTGAGCGACCCGGTGGCGCTGAAGGCGCCGTCTGAGGGGTCGTAGACCTCGGCGCTCGAGAGGGCCGTGCCGGTGCCGGTGTCGCCACCGGCGACAAGGACCTCGCCGTCACCGAGCAGCGTCGCTGTGGCGCTGGCGCGGGCCGCAGTGAGAGAGCCCGTGCTCGACCAGGTGTTGGTCGTCGGGTTGTAGAGCTCTGCGGAGCTGAGCGCCCCCGAGGCCCCCATCCCGCCGGCGACGAGGACCTCGCCGTTCGGAAGGACCGTGGCGGTGGCGAGCGCACGGGCGGTCGAGAGCGAGGCGGCGCTCGTCACCTGGTTGGTGGCGGGGTCGTACAGCGCCACCGAGGCCGACGGCGCCGGCGAGGCAACGCTCGAGCTGTATCCGCCGATGACGAGCACGTCGCCGTTCGACAGCGGGGCGACGCTGGCGTCGAACACCGCCACGGGCAGTCCCGGCGCCGGGGAGAAGCTGTTCGACGAGGGGTCGTAGAGCTCGGTGGCAGCCGTCGGCGCCGCCGAGGCGCCGCTGCCGCTGACGCCGCCGGCGACGAGCACGTCGCCGTTGTTGAGCAGCTGGGCGACGGCGTCGTAGCGCGCCGTGAGCAGTGACCCGGCGCTCGAGAAGCTTCCCGTCGTCGGGTCGTAGACCTCGGCCGTGGCGGTCGGCGCCGCCGAGGCGCCGGAACCGGTGAGCCCTCCGGCCACGAGCACGTCACCGCCGGGAAGCTGGCTCGCTGAAGCGTCGGCGCGGGCGGTGGCGAGCGAGCCGGTGGGGCTGAAGGTCCCGATGGTCGCCGCCGAGGCGACGCCGGCTCCGAGCAGGCCGGCACCGAGGCCGGCGGCCAAGCCGCCGGCGAGCACCGCCGGGACTGCCCGGCGTGCCAGGTGGGCGCCGGCGGCGACCGCCGACCCTCTCCGGCGCCGCGCGGCCCGGGCGATCACGGCGCCCGACTCGCTAGTTGATGAAGGAGGCGTCTGTTGCACGGTCACGCTCCTCGTCACCTCGATTCTCGCTCGGGCCGGACGCGTTCAAGGACGCGTGCGGCGTCATGCCTTCAAGGTCGACCGTAGGGCGCCGTGCCTGCGGGTTGTCGCCGCGCACCCCGGCCCTAACTCGCGGCTCATCGTCTGCTCACGGCTTGACGCGTCGTCGGGAGGACCCCGAGGGGGCCCGTCTTGCCAGCGCCGGGCGGTCAGTGCCGGGCTGTCAGTGCCGGGCGGCCCGCTCGCGCAGCCACGTGCGCAGCACCACCCGCCCGTAGCGGAGCCCGTAGAGCAGGTTGCCGCCCTTCTTCGAGCTGCCGGAGGTGCGCTCGTGCATCCGCACCGGGCGCTCGGCGTAGCGCGCCCCGGACATGATCGCCCCGATCAGCAGCTCAGAGGCTTGGTACTGCGGCTCGTCGAGGGTCAGCTGCGCGGTCGTCTCGGCGCGCAGCGCCCGCACCGGGTTGGCGGTATCGGTCACCTTGGTGCCGGTGAGCAGGCTGATCACCTGCGCGTAGACGACGACGCCGAGGTTCCGCACGGCGTCGTTGGAGGCGGTGGTGCCGAGCCGCCGGGAGCCGTTGACGAAATCGGCGCTGCCGTCCACGACCGGGCCGAGCACGACGGCGAGGTCGGCGGGATCGGTCTGGCCGTCGGCGTCGCCGGTGACGACGTAACGGGCTCCGTGCTCGCGCGCCAGGCGGTAGCCGAGGCGCAGAGCCGCCCCCTGTCCCCGGTTGACCGGCGCCACGCAGGCGTACTGGCCGGCAGCCCGCACGATCTCGGCGGTGCCATCCTCCTCGCCGTCGACGACGACGATCGCCGCCGCCTCGAGCTCGCAGATCTGCTTCGGCATCTGCTGCATCACCCGGCTGATGCTGTCACGCTCTTTGTACGAGGCGATGACGACGGCGACAGGGGGCAGCTCGGGATGGCCGTGCGCCTCGTGGAAGCGCTCGATCGCCACCTCGTCGACGAGCGCGTCGAGGGCGCGGGCGCGCCGCGCGGCGCGCGACGGCGTGCTCCGCGGTCGCGAAAAGGCCCGTCGCACCAGCCGGGAGCTCACCGGCGGGCCCCGGCGACGAGCATCTCGGTCGCCGACACCTCCCGGTCGCCGGAGGTGCCGGAGGCGCTGTCACCCGACGCCGGCGCTCCGGCCGGTGCCGGTGCCGGTGCCCCGAGCGCCAGCCGGGCGGCGCCCGAGAGCGCCCGCAGCAGGTCGCGCAGGTCCCGGGGCGGCGGGAAGTACTCGTCCTCCTCGACGGTCCGCACGGTCTCGACACCCTGGCGCGGGGCGAGCGCCTCGACCACCTCGGTGACAAGCCAGTCCGGCGCCGAGGCGCCGGCGGTGACGCCGACCACCCCGGCGAGGTCGCCCGGGAGCTCCTCGGCGGAGTTGACCCGCAGCACCCGCTTGCAGCCCGAGGCTGCGGCGACGCGGGCGAGCGAGACGGTGTTCGAGGAGTTCGCCGAGCCGATCACGACGACGGCGTCGCAACGACCGGCGATCGCCTCGAGCGCCGCCTGGCGGTTGGTCGTGGCGTAGCAGAGGTCCGAGCGCCCCGGCATCCACAGCTCGGGGAAGCGCCTCCGGGTCGCCTCGGCGACTCCGGCCCACTCGTCGTGGGGGAGGGTCGTCTGGGCGAGCAGCGCCACGGGGGCGCCGGGGTCGGCCAGCTGCTCGACGTCCTCGACGCTCTCGACGAGGCGGACCGCCCGCGGCGCCACGGCCATCGTCCCGATCGCCTCCTCGTGCCCGGCGTGGCCGACGTAGACGACGACGTAGCCCTTGCCGGCGCGCACCTTGAGCTCGTGGTGGACCTTGGTGACGAGCGGGCAGACGGAGTTGACGACCGTCCGGCCGCGCTCGGCGGCGGCCTGCTCGACCTCGGGCGCCGAGCCGTGCGCGGAGAGCATCAGCGGGGCGCCGGGCGGCACGTCGTCGACGTCGTCGACGAAGACGACGCCCTGGCGCTCGAATTCCTCGACGATCAGCCGGTTGTGGACGATCTCGTGGTAGCAGTAGACCGGCGGCTCGAAGATGCGCACCATCCACGCGAGCGCCTTGATGGCCATCTCCACCCCCGCGCAGAATCCCCGGGGCG
>DAHUZG010000115.1 GCA_027306715.1 Acidimicrobiaceae bacterium | reverse complement strand
GAGAAGTGGCCCATCCCTACATGGCGAACTCGGTCGAGGAGCTGCGCCGCCAGATGCTCGAGGAGACCGGCGCCGCCGGCATCGGGGAGCTGTTCGCCCAGATCCCCGCCTCGCACCGCCTGCGCCGGCCGCTCGAGCTGCCCGAGCAGCTCGCTTCCGAGGCTGCCCTTGCACGCCACCTGCAGGAGCTGCTGAGCCGCAACGTGTCCTGCGAGGAGGCGCTGTCCTTCCTCGGAGCGGGCACCTACCGCCACCACGTCCCGGCGATCTGCGACGAGATCGTCGCCCGCACCGAGTGGGCGACCTCGGTGTGGGGCACCCCGTCCTCGGACCACGGCCGGTTCCAGGCGTGGTTCGAGTTCGCGAGCCAGCTCGGCGAGCTGCTCGACCTCGATTTCGTCGGGCTCCCCGTCTACAGCTGGGGCTGTGCCGCCGGCCACGCGCTGCGGATGGCGGCCCGCATCACGGGCCGGCGGCGGGTGCTCGTCTCGGCCGCGGTGGACCCCGAGCGGATGGCGGTGATCGCCAACTACTGCGGGCGGCCCGCGCTCGAGCGCCACCTCGACCTCGAGACCGTCGGATGGCTGGCCGGCAGCGGCCGGCTCGACGCCGCCGAGCTTGACGCCAGGCTCGGTGACGACGTGGCGGCGGTCTACCTCGAGAGCCCGAACGTCTTCGGCGTCGTCGAGGAGCAGGTCGGCGAGCTCGCTGCGCAGCTGCGGCGCCGCGGCAGCGAGCTCGTCCTCGGCGTCGACCCCCTCTCGCTCGGCCTCCTCGCTCCTCCCGGCGAGCTCGGCGCGGCGCTCGCCGTCGGCTCGATCCAGACACTGGGCGTGCACCAGAACGCCGGCGGCGGCGTCGGCGGCTTCATCGCCAGCCGCGACGAGGAGCGCTACGCCCGCGAGTACCCGACGCTTCAGGTGAGCATCTGCCCGACGGCAGAGCCCGGCGAGCGCGGCTTTGGGATGACGCTGTTCGAGCAGTCCTCCTACGGCGCTCGGGAGCAGGGAAAGGACTGGACCGGGAACTCGGTGTACCTCTGGTCGATCGCGGCGAGCGCCTTCATGGCGGCGATGGGCCCCGAAGGCTTCGCCGAGGTCGGGCAGGCGGTGCTCGCCCGCAGCCACCATGCAGCGGCGCGCCTCGCCGAGATCCCGGGCGTGCAGATCCGCTTCCCGCAGGGCTTCTGGCGCGAGGTCGTCGTCGACCTCAACGCCACGGGTCACAGCGTGGCCGAGGTCGACGCCTCGCTGCGCGACGAGGGGATCTTCGGCGGCCTCGACCTCTCGAAGCGCTTCCCGAGCCTCGGGCAGTGCGCCCTCTACTGCTTCACCGAGCTGCACACCGCTGCTGACGTCGAGCGCCTCGCCGGGGCGCTCCAGAAGGCCGTCCGGTGAGCGCGCCGGCGAGCCAGGTGCCGGGCGGCGCCCCCGGCGCCGGTGGCCCGGGCACGCCGGGCGGGGTGCGCCGGCGCTACCACGCCGCGGTGTGGGACGAGCCGGTGGTGCTCGAGCTCGGCCGTCCGGGCCGCCG
>DAHUZG010000114.1 GCA_027306715.1 Acidimicrobiaceae bacterium | reverse complement strand
GTGCCGGCGACGAGCGAGGTGGAGTCCGCCGGATCGTGGCCGCCGATCACCTCGAGAGCGAGGGCGGCGTCGGCGACAGTCGTCGTGAACGGTCCGATCTGGTCGAGCGAGCTGGCAAAAGCAACGAGGCCGTAGCGCGACACCAGGCCGTAGGTCGGCTTCAGCCCGACGACGCCGCAGAAAGCGGCCGGCTGGCGGATCGAGCCGCCGGTGTCCGAGCCGAGGGCGAGCGCGACCAGCCCCGCAGCGACGGCGGCGGCGCTGCCGCCGGAGGACCCGCCGGGGACACGCTCGAGGTTCCACGGGTTGCGGGTCGGGCCGAAGGCGGAGCTCTCGGTCGAGGAGCCCATGGCGAACTCGTCGAGGTTCGTCTTGCCGACAGCGATCGCTCCGGCAGCGGCGAGGCGGCGCACGACGGTGGCGTCGTAGGGGGGCCGCCAGCCAGCCAGGATGCGCGACGAGCAGGTCGTCTCGATGCCCGTCGTGCAGAGGTTGTCCTTCAGCGCCACCGGCACGCCCGCCAGCGGTCCCGGATCCTCGCCGGAGGCGATGCGACGGTCCACCTCGCCAGCGGCGTCGAGGGCTCGCTCGGCGACGACGAGGTTGAAGGCGTGCAGGCGCTCCTCGGCGCCCTCGACCGCCCGCAGGCTGGCCTCGATCACCTCCCGCGCCGAGACGCGCCGGGAGCGCACCGCCTCGGCGATCGCCCCTGGGCCGGCGCCGAGCAGGTCGCTGCCCCCCTCCCCGCTGCCTCGGGCTCCCGGGCCGCTCACGGCTGCTCCCCGAGGATGCGCGGCACCTTGAACCGGTCGGACTCGACTGCCGGTGCGGCTGCGAGCACGATCGAGCGGTCGAGGCAGGGCTGCAGCTCGTCGGGGCGCAGCACGTTCGCCACCTCGACGACGTGAGACATCGGCGCCGCCTCGGCGGTGTCGAGGCGGCGGACAGCCTCCACATGCTCGAGGATCGCCGACAGCTCGCCGGCGAAGCGCTCGACCTCCCCGGCGCTCAGCTCGAGGCGGGCGAGGCGGGCGACGTAGGCGACCTCGTCGCCGGAGATCGCCGGCGAGGAGCCGTCGCCGGTCATCTCAGGCGCAGCACTTCTGAGCGAAGGCGACGGCCCTGTTCTCCACCTCGGCGGCGTCGTAGTCGAGCGTGGCGACGTGATAGCTGTGCTCGAGCACGACCCGCTCGAGCGGGCCGGCGAGGCCCTCGACGAGAAGCTCGCCGTGGCTCGCCGGGACGACGTGATCGCGCCGGCTCGTGATGAGCAGCGTCGGGCAGCTCACCTCGCCGAGACGGCCGGCGACAGAGGACGTCCCCTCGAGCAGGCTGATGAGGGCGCGCACGGGCGTCTCGGCATAGGACGGCTCGACGGCGCCCGGCAGGGCGATGTCGCCGCCGATGCCGGGGATCGTCTCCTGACCCGAGTCGAGGGCCCGGGCGAGCAACTCCACGCCCACCGCTGCCGGCGGCTCGACGTAGGGGTTGACGAGGACGAGCCCGGCGACGTCGCGGTGCTCGGTCGCCAGCGCCAGCGCCAGCGTCCCCCCGAGCGAGTGCCCGACGACGACGACCTGGTCGCTTCGCGCGCGAAGCGACTCGTAGGCGGTGTCTGCGCACGCCAGCCAGTCGGCGAAGCCAGTCGTGGCGAGGTCCTCGACGCTCGTCCCGTGGCCGGGGAGCAGCGGGGCCTCGACGCTGAACCCGGCGTCGGCGAAGGCCTCGGCAAGGCTGCGCACCGTCGCCACCGAGGCCGTGAAGCCGTGCAGCACGAGCACGCCGGCCGCTCCGTCGCAGGCGGAGAACGACGCCGCGGCTTTGAGTCCGGTCGCGCTCACGGCCGTATCGTAGAGGCGATGGCTACCTACGCGTTCTTGAGCCCGGAGTGGGTGCGGGCCGCCCGGGCGATCCAGGCCGAGCACCTCGTCGAGGCCGAACCGCCGGCACAGGGAGTGCGGATGAACCTCGTCGTGCGCGACGTCCCCTTCGGTGAGGGCCGTCTCGACGCCCATCTCGACACCTCGGCCGGCGAGTGGGTCGTCGACATCGGTCATCTCGACAACGCCGAGGTGAAGGTCACCCTCGGCTACGCCGACGCCAAGGCGATCCTCATCGACTCCAACGCCGACGTGGCGATGCAGGCTTTCCTCGGCGGCCGGATCCTCGTCGAGGGCGACATGGCCAAGCTGCTGCAGTTCCAGGCGGCGCCGCCGGGGCGGCTGCAGCAGAAGATGCTCGAGGAGATCCGGGCCGTCACCGCCTAGACCGCCGTTGCCGCCGGCACCCTGTCAGCGCCAGAGTGCCGGCATCTGCTCGAAGAGCTCTCCGATCGTCCAGCGGCCGCGCTTCTCGATCGAGCCGCCGAGGTGCCACGGCTCGAACAGCTGCACGGTGCCGCCCTGCACGGCGAGGACCTGGCCGGTGACCGTGCACGAGGAGCTCGCCAGGTAGCCGACGACGGGCGAGACGTTGGCCGGGTCCCAGGGGTCGAACGCATCGGGATCCTCGGGCGGGCGGACGAGCTGGGAGAGTCCACGAGCAGTCTCGGTCATCCGCGTGCGCGCCGCCGGCGTGATGGCGTTCACACGGACTCCGTAGTGGTGGAGCTCCTGGGCGAGGATGACGGTGAGCGCGGCGATGCCCGCCTTGGCGGTGCCGTAGTGGCTCTGGCCGGGGTTGCCCGACAGTCCTGAGGTCGAGGTGGTGTTGACCACCGAGGCCTCCGCCGAGCCGCCTGAGCGTGACTTGGCACGCCAGTACACCGCGGCATGCCGCGTCGGCACGAAATGGCCCTTCAGGTGGATCCGCACGACCTCGTCCCAGTCCGCCTCCTCCATCCGCACGAGCGCCCGGTCACGCAGGATGCCGGCGTTGTTGACAAGAACGTGGAGGTCGCCGAAGGTCTTCGTGGCGGTCTCGACGAGGCGCCGCCCGCCGTCCCAGTCGGCGCAGTCCTCGACGCTGGCGATGGCCTCGCCGCCGGCGTCGCGGATCTCGGCGACCACGGCCTCGGCGAGCTCCGGGTCGCCTCCCGAGCCGTCGACCTCGCTGCCCCAGTCGTTGACGACGACCTTGGCCCCCTCTGAGGCGAGGAGAAGGGCATGGGCGCGCCCGAGGCCCCGACCGGCTCCGGTGACGATGGCGACTCGACCCTCCAGCGCCCCCATGGCTCCCACCTCCCGTCCCACCCCTCGGCCCGATGTGGACGCCGATCGCCGCCTCGCCGCCGCTGGCGAGGCGGCAGCTCGGGAGAGGACCCTAGGCGACGTAGAGGGTGACGGAAGTTCCTGGACGGAGCTGCGTGCCCGGGGCGGGGTCGGTCGTCGTCGCCGACGTGGCGAACGGGGGACCGATCTGCTCGGAGACCACCAGACCGGCTGCTCGCAGTGCCGCCACCGCTGAAGCGATCGAGTCACCGCTGACGGGCGGCACGGCGACGAGCTGGGGTCCTTCGGAGACGGTGACGGTCACCCGCGACCCGACCGTGACGCCGGTCGTTCCCGGAGCCGGCGAGACCGAGACGATCGACCCCGACGGCACGGTATCGGAGTAGGCGAGCTCCTCGATCGGCTGCAGCCGGAGAGCCGAGAGAGCAGCTGCCTCCTGCTGCCAGCCGGCGCCGGGAGAAAGAGCGGGGATGGTGCGCGGCGCAGGGCCGCGGGAGACGACGACGCGGATCCTGGCGCGGTAGGGCAGGCTGCCTGCGGGCGGGGCGACCGAGACGACGGTCCCTGCCGGAGCCTGCTCCTCGTAGGCGAGCCGGACCGAGGTCACGAAGCGGAGCCGGCGCAGCGAGCTGAGCGCCGCCGCACGGGCCTTGCCGTCGAGGCCCGCCGGCAGGGCGACTGGAGCGTGGCCGAGCGAGACCAGCACCGAGACGGCAGCTCCGGACTTCAGGGCCTTGCCGGGAGCCGGCTGCTGGCCGAGGACCACTCCGGCGGGCGCCGCCGTCGAGTAGCGCCGTCCGGCGAGCCTGAGGCGAAGGCCGCGGTCGGCGACGACGAGGCGCGCCGCGGCCAGGGACTCACCGCTCACCGCCGGCACGTGGTGGCCGAAGACGACGTAATGACGGTAGGCGGCATCACCGCCGGCTGCCGCCCCGGCGACGGCGGCGACGACGGCGACGACGGCCACCGCCCGCCGGCGGCGGCGCCGGCGTGACCGGACGTCCGGGTCTGCGCGGCGGGAAGAGCCCGCCGAAGGGGCCGGGCGCCGCAGCGAGCGGGGATCGGTCTCGCCCTCGACAGCGCCGGCCGCACGCTCGTCGACCCCGAGCCCGTCGACCCCGAGCCCGTCGACGAACAGAAGCGTGCCGCCCCTGCGGCCGGCTGGCGGCCACGGATTGCCGGCGCCAGCTGGTGCGGGAAGGGGCGGGACGAGCCGGCGCGGCGGCGGCAGCGTGCGGGCGAGGAGGTCGAGCTCGATCGCCAGCTCCGCGGCGTCGAGCCGGGCGAGCGGCTCGGGGATCGCCGCCTGGGCGAGGATCGGGGCGAGCGGGCCGAGCTCGGGCGCTCGAGGCAGAGCGGCGCCGAGCCGGGCCATCAAGGTGGCGACCGTCGTGTCGCCCGAGAACGGCACCCTGCCGACGAGCAGCTCGTAGAGCACGAGAGCGAGCGAGTAGACGTCCGACCGGTCGTCGAGCGGGCGCCCCTCGGCCTGCTCCGGCGAGGCGTAGCGAGCCGAGCCGATCACCGCCCCGACCGGCTCGGTCCAGGCTGCCTCGGCGAGCGCCCGCGCCATGCCGAAATCGGCGATGCGGACGTGCCCGTCGTCGTCGAGCATGAGGTTGTCGGGCTTGATGTCGCGATGCACGAAGCCGCGACGATGCGCATAGGCCAGCCCGTGCGCCGCCTCGGCGCCGGCACGAACCGCCTGAGCGTGGTCGAGGAGGAGCCCGGCGTCGAGCACGCCGCGCAGGCTGCCGCCACGGAGGTGGTCGAGGACGAGGTAGGCCCCGTCCTCGCCTTCGCCCCAGTCGAGGACGCGCAGCAGGTTCGGGTGGTCGAGCGAGGCGGCGGCGTGCGCCTCCGCCCTGAAGCGGCGGAGAAAGCCCTCGTCGTTCGAGAGGGCGGGCTGCAGCACCTTCACCGCGACGACCCGCTGCAAGGCGAGGTCCGTGGCGGCGTAGACGTAGGCGGAGCTGCCCGTCCCGATGCCGGCGTCGAGCCGGTAGCGACCGCCGAGGACCCTCCCGAGCTGGTCCGTGATCATGGCCACGCGACCACGCTACCCGTTGCTGATGGGCTTGATGTTGTCAACGTGGTGTGTGTGGCCGCTGTGGCGCGGGGCTCGAAGCGCTGCTGCCTCCGCCAACCGGGCGGGCAAGCGGCTCAGCTCGCCCCCCGGGCGTCGCGCCGGCCAGCTCGCCGCCGTCTCCGGCGACGATCGCCTCCTCGCCGGCGGCAGGAAGCCAGCAAGAAGGCGGCGCACTGCGCCCCGCGGTAGCGCCGCGGCGGATCAGCTGTCGCCGAGCAGCCGGAACTGAGCGAGCTTCTCGCGACGGTGGGTCGCCTCGACGAAGCGCACCGTGCCCGTCAGGCTGCGCATCAACAGCGACTGGGTGACTGCCCCCCGCCGCGAGTAACGAACCCCACGCAACAACTCCCCGTCGGTGATCCCCGTGGCGGCGAAGAAGGCGTTGTCGCCACGGACGAGGTCGTCGGTGTCGAGCACGGCGTCGATGTCGTAGCCGGCGGCGATCGCCGCGCTGCGCTCCTCGTCGTCGCGGAACCAGAGGCGACCCTGGATCGCTCCGCCCATCGCTTTCAGGGCGGCTGCGGCGATCACCCCTTCGGGTGTCCCCCCGATCCCGAACAGGACGTCGGCGCCTGAGTCCGGCCACGCTGTCGAGATCGCCCCGGCGATGTCGCCGTCGGTGATCAGCCGGATGCGCGCCCCGGCGCGTCGGATCTCCTCGATCAGCTCGCCGTGGCGGGGGCGGTCGAGGACGATCGCGGTGAGGTCGCTCACCGAGGACCCTTTCGCCTTGGCGATCTCGCGCAGGTTCTCCGTGACGCTCGCCTCGATCGAGACCCGGCCCCGCGCCTCGGGGCCGACGGCGATCTTGGACATGTAGACCGTGGTGCCCGGGTTGAACATCGCTCCACGCTCGGCGAGGGCGATCACGGCGAGCGCCCCGCCGCGGCCGAGGGCGGTCGGGGTCGTGCCGTCGATCGGGTCGACGGCGATGTCGACTTCCGGCGGGCTGCCGTCGCCGATCCGCTCCCCGTTGAAGAGCGTCGGCGCCTGGTCCTTCTCGCCCTCGCCGATCACCACCACCCCGTCCATCGACACGGTCTGCAGCACGAGCCGCATGGCGTCGACGGCGGCGCCGTCGGCGCCGTTCTTGTCGCCACGGCCCATCCAGCGGCTGGCCGCGATCGCGGCCGCCTCGGTCACGCGGACGAGCTCCATCGCGAGGTTCCGGTCGGGCGGCGGTCCCGGAGGCATCACCGGTGACGATACCCCCGCCCCGGACGCCGTCGGAGCTCACTGGACCTGACCGGGGCGCGAGATAGGGTGCGCCGGTGAGCACCTTCCGCGTCGCGCCGTCCCGGCCGCTCTCGGGGTCGGTGCGAGTGCAGGGGGCCAAGAACTCGGCGCTCAAGCTGATGGCGGCCTCGCTGCTGGCGGAGGGGACGACCGTGCTGCACGGCGTGCCGCGCATCGCCGACGTGCAGGCGATGGCGGACGTGCTCGAGGCGATGGGGGCGACGGTCGTGCGCGACCGCGGGGGCACGTTGCGCCTCAAGACGCCGGCACGCTGCATCCCGGTGGCGCCCTACGAGCTCGTCGAGCGGCTGCGGGCGTCAGTGGTGGTGCTCGGCCCGTTGCTGGCACGCCACGGCGCGGCACGGGTCTCGCTGCCGGGAGGCGACGACTTCGGCCATCGCCCGATCGACATCCACCTCCGGGCGCTGTGCGACCTCGGTGCCGAGCTGAGAATCGAGCACGGCTACGTCGAGGGCCGCTGCGACCGCCTCGTCGGCACCCGGCTCGTCCTCGAGTACCCGAGCCATACCGCCACCGACAACGTGCTCATGGCCGCCACCCTCGCCAAGGGGACGACGGTGATCGACAACGCCGCCCGCGAGCCGGAGGTGCAGGACCTCGCCGCCCTGCTCGTTGCCATGGGGGCGCACATCGAAGGAGCCGGCACGTCCCGCATCGAGGTCGAGGGCACCGACGAGCTGCACCCCGCCGAGCGGACCGTGGTCGCCGACCGCATCGAGTCGGCGACGTATCTCGCCGCCGTCGGCCTCGCAGGCGGCGACGTCACCGTGCTCGGGGCGCGCGACGAGCACATGGAGATGCTGCTCGAGAAGCTCGCCAAGATGGGGCTCGAGATCGAGGTGCTGAAAAGCGGCATCCGCGCCGCCTTCGAGGGCCGGCTGCAGGCGGTGGACTTCGCCACGCTGCCGTACCCCGGCGTGGCGACCGACTACAAGCCGCTGCTCATGACGATGCTCTCGGTCTCCTCGGGGGCGGCGATCGTGAGCGAGAACATCTACGCAGGGCGCTTCCGCTACGTCGACGAGCTGCGCCGGATGGGAGCGGACATCCGCACCGAGGGCCACCACGCCGTCGTCCGAGGCGTACCCCGGCTGTCGGGCGCGCCGGTGCGCGCCCCGGACATCCGCGCCGGCGCCGCGCTCGTGCTGGCCGGGCTCGCCGCCGACGGCGAGACACTGGTGAGCGGGGGTGCCCACGTCGACCGCGGCTACGAGGACCTCGCCGGCAAGCTCGCCGCGCTCGGCGCGGACGTCCGCCGGCTGGAGGACGCGGAAACGGGGAGTTGAGCGACGGGCGCGGCGGCGAGGCGCACCGCTTGGACGACGATCCCGAGTGGTATCGCAAAGCGGTGCTCTACGAGGTGCTCCCCCGCGGCTTTCACGACTCCAACGCCGACGGCATCGGCGACCTCGCCGGGATCGCCGACAAGCTCGACTACCTCGCCTGGCTCGGGATCGACTGCATCTGGCTGCTGCCGTTCTACCCGTCGCCGCTTCGCGACGGCGGCTACGACGTGAGCGACTACACCGCCGTCGCACCCGAGTGCGGGACGGTCGCCGACGCCGCGGCGCTCGTCGCCGAGGCGCACCGGCGCGGCATCCGGGTGATAGCCGACCTCGTCATCAACCACACGAGCGACCAGCACCCGTGGTTCGTCGAGTCGCGCTCGTCGCGGGACAACCCGAAGGCGGACTGGTACGTCTGGAGCGACGACGACCAGCGCTACGCCGAGGCGCGGGTGATCTTCGTCGACACCGAGCCGTCGAACTGGACCTGGGACCCGGTGCGCCAGCAGTTCTACTGGCACCGCTTCTTCTCCCACCAGCCGGATCTCAACTACGAGAACCCGGACGTCATCGACGCCATGCTCGACGTCGTCCGCTTCTGGCTCGACCTCGGGCTCGACGGCTTCCGCCTCGATGCCGCCGCGTACCTGTACGAGAGCGAAGGGAGCAACGGCGAGAACCTTCCCGAGACCCATGCCTTCTTGAAGATGCTGCGCAGGAAGATCGACCTCGAGTACCCTGGACGCGTTCTCCTTGCCGAGGTCAACCAGTGGCCCGCCGACGTCGTCGACTACTTCGGCGACGGCGACGAGTGCCACATGTGCTTCCACTTCCCGCTGATGCCGCGCATGTTCATGGCGGTTCGGCGCGAGCAGCGCTTCCCGATCACCGAGATCCTCGCCCAGACGCCGGACCTGCCGCAGGGGGGCCAGTGGGCGACATTCCTGCGCAACCACGACGAGCTGACCCTCGAGATGGTCACCGCCGACGAGCGCGACTACATGTGGAAGGAGTACGCCAGCGACCCGCGGATGCGGCGCAACCTCGGCATCCGCCGGCGACTGGCGCCGCTCGTCGACAACGACCGGCGGGTCGCCGAGCTGCTGCACGTCCTTCTGCTGTCACTGCCGGGCAGCCCCGTGCTCTACTACGGCGACGAGCTGTTGATGGGCGACAACATCTACCTTGGCGACCGCGACGGCGTGAGGACGCCGATGCAATGGAACCCCGACCGCAACGGTGGCTTCTCGCAGGCCGATTTCGCCCAGCTCTACCTGCCGCCGGTGATGGACCCCGTCTACGGCTACCAGGCGGTGAACGTCGAGGCGGAGCGTCGCGACGCCTCGTCGTTCCTGCACTGGCTGCGCCGGACCCTCGGAGTCCGCAGGCGCCATCCCCTCTTCGCCACCGGCTCGATCGAGGTGCTTCCTGCCGACAACCCTTCGGTCCTCGCCTACGTGCGCGCCGACCCCGCCGGGGGGGCGCCGCCGATCCTCTGTGTCGCCAACCTCAGCCGGTTCGCCCAGGCGGTCGAGCTGAGCGTCTCGCGCTGGGAAGGGACGGTGCCGGTCGAGCTGGTCGGCCGGGCGTCGTTCCCTCCGATCGGCGCCGAGCCCTACCGGCTCACGCTCGGCCCGTACGGCTTCTACTGGCTCGAGCTCGGCGGAGGGTAGCGATGCCGATCGACATCGAGGCGCTCGAGCCGCTCGCCGTGGCCTACCTGACGCGCCAGCCGTGGTTCGTCAGCGCCGATTCAAGACCGCAGCGCCAACGGCCGTTTCTCGCCGGCGTCGAGGCGATCGACGGGATGCCCGTCGGGCTCGCACGCCTTTTGCTCGCCGCCGGGGACCAGCGCTACCAGCTGCTCGTCGGCTGGCGCGAGTCGACAGAGGTGGCGGGGGTGCTGAGCGGCCGCGAGAGCTCGCTGCTCGGTCCGGTGCACGACGGCGACACCGAGGCGATCGCCTACGACGCGCTCGCCGACCCCGACCTCGCCATCCGGCTGCTCGCTGTCGTCACCGACGGCTCCGAGCACGCCGAGCGCGTGCGGGCCGTCTCGACGCTCGTCTCGCATGCCTCCCTCGTCTTCGACGAGCGCCTTTTCATGAAGTGCTACCGGGTGCTGCACCCCGGCACACGCCCCGAGATCGAGCTCACGTACCGCCTCGACGAGGTCGGCTTCAACGCCATGCTCGCACCGGTGGCCCGATGGCGCGCCGACGGATTCGACCTGGCGCTCGTGAGAGAGTTCGTCGCCGACTCGATCGAGGGCCGCGTCCTCGCCCTCACCTCGCTGCGCGACCTGCTCGCTCACGACGGGCGCGATGCCGGCAGCCAGGCGCATCCCCGACCTCAGGTCCCGAACCGCGCAGCAGCTGGAGGCGGCACGCCGTCGGGCGTGGCGCTCTCGGCCTGGCACCGGACAGAGCCGTCGGCTGCTGCGCTCGAGGCGGCGGCGGCGGCCGGCGGGGACCTCGCCGGCGAGATGTTCCGCCTCGGCACCACCGCAGCCACCTTGCACGTCGCCCTCTGCTCCGCCTTCGGTGACGAGCCCGCCCTGGCCGCGGGGCTGCTCGAGCCGCTCCGGCGCCGCGCCGCCAGCAGCGCGGCGCCAGGCGCCGCAGAGCACGGGCAGGCGGCGGGCGCCGAAGCGATCGATCTCGCCGGCGATCTCGCCGGCGATCTCGCCGGCGACGTCGCCGCTGCGCTCGAAGCGCTCTCGCGCCGGCTGGCAGAGGCAGCACCGGGAGGGCTCGGGTCGTTGATCCGCCTCCACGGCGACTTCCATCTTCGACGGGTGATGCGGAGCGAGGCAGGGTGGCTCGTCACCGGTTTCGGGGACGACCCGATCTACGGCGAGCCCGGCCCCGACGGCGCTCTCGCGAGCCGGCGCGGGTCACCGCTCGAGGATCTGGCCGACCTCTTCCTGGCGCTTCGAGCCGTCGCCGCGGAGGCGGTCGCCGGGCGGCCCGATGACGAGGCGCAGGCCGCAGCCGACCTCGCTGCGGCCTGGGTCCAGCGCAACCGGGAGGCAGTGCTCACGGGCTATCGCAGCGTCGCCCGAGCCGAGGGCCTTCTTCCGGGGGACTCCGAGCTCTGCGAGCTTTTGCTCGAGGCCAACGAGCTGGTGCGGACGCTGCGGGGCGAGCCGGCCGACGGGAGCGGCTGAGCCCGCTCAGCCTGCAGCAGGCTCGGCCACCGGGGCGGACTCGTCGAGCTCGACGGCGGCGCGCAGCTCCTCGGCGACATCCTCGGGCGGCACGATGTTGACGTAGACACCGGTGCCGAGCTCGAAGCCGGCCCGCGTCGTCAGCTTCGGCAGCACGTGGACGTGCCAGTGGTAGGGGGCGTTGGCCCGGTACGGGGCGGAGTGGAAGACGAGGTTGTAGGCGATGTCGCCGAGCTGGCGGCGCAAGGCCGCGAGGGTCGCGGTGATCGAGCTGCCGACGCCCGCGAGGTCGGTGGGCGCCGAGCGCTCGAGGTGCGCCTCGTGGGTGCGGGGGACGATGAGAAGCTCGTAGGGCGAGCCGCTCCAGTAGGGCGCGAAGGTGACCGCCTCGTCGCTGGCGTGCACGACACGGTACCCGGCGCGCTCCTCGGCGGCGGCCGCCGTGCAGAGCAGGCACCCTCCGGTGAACCGGGCGAAGCTGCCCTGCTCGTCGACGAGCTCGCGCGGCACGAAGGGGATGCCGAGCAGCTGGCCGTGCGGGTGCTCGATCGAGGCGCCGGCCTCGCGGCCGGAGTTGACGATCACCTGGCTGTAGCGCAGGCCCGGAGTGCTCTGGTGCTCCTCGACGCGGTCACGGACGGCGAACATGACGAGCTCGGCCTGGTGCTCGGAGAACGACGCCCACGACAGGTCGTGGTCGGGCGAGAACACCACCACCTCGTGGATACCGCTCGCCGGCGCCTCGGTGAAGACCGGCCCGCGGTGGTCGAGCACGAAGGGCTGGCTTCCCTCGAAGGCGGGGTAGCGGTTCGGCACCACGCGCACGAGCCACTGTCCCTCGCTGCCGTAGGTCTCGAGCGCAGGCGGCGTGGCATCCTCGTTGCCGGGGCAGAACGGGCACGTCTCGCGTGCCTGCAGGACAAGCGGTACCTGACGCGGCAGGAAGACCGACCCGCCGCGAAGGGCGCGGTCGCGGGCCACGGCGACCCACCGGCCCGACAGCGGATCGAGTCGGAGCTGGTTCATCGCCGACCTGACCCTTTCCGCATGTCCGCGTGCCCGGGCGAGGCCGCCCGACGCCGCACTCCGCCGTTGCACCTCGGCGCCGCATCTTCTGCTGCTCGGCTTCTGCTTCTCGGCGCCGCGTGCTAACGCTAGTACCCGCTGCGAGACGAGGTGCGGCAGGTGGGTGACCCGGTCTACGACGTCGTGCTTCTGCTGCACGTGTCGAGCGCCGTCATCGGCTTCGGGGCGCTCGCCGTCACCGGATGGAGCGTCGGGGCGCCCGGGCCGGCGCGGGCCGAGATCGAGCGGCTGCGCCGCTTCTTCCGCCCCGGCCGCAACGGGCCGGCGCGGGCCGTGTTCCTCGTCCCCGTCCTCGGCGGGATCCTGCTGGCGCTCGGCCACGGCAGCGACGTCAGCAAGCCGTTCCCCTGGATCGGTCTCGGCATCTGGCTCGTCGCCGCATCGCTTGCCTCGGGGGTCGTGTGGCCCGCCGAGCGGCAGGTGCAGCGGCTCGTCGCCCTCGAGCCCGAGGCGCGGCTCTCCCGCGGCTGGC
>DAHUZG010000112.1 GCA_027306715.1 Acidimicrobiaceae bacterium | reverse complement strand
GACTTCAACACCTTCTGGAAGCAGGCGGTCGCGGAGGGCTTCAAGCCGAGGCTCGCCACGGTCGCCAAGGTGCTCCTGTTCCCGAGCGACGTGATCGCCCTCGGCAGCCTCGTGAACAACATCGCCACCGACGCCTGGTGGACGCCGTACGCGAACTGGAGCTCCTCGCTCACCGGGGAGACGTCGAAGGACTTCGCGGTCGGCTACCAGCAGAAGACCGGCAAGGAATGGGTGCAGTCGATGGGGTCTGCCTACTCGCTGTTCGAGGTCGCCGTCGAGGCGTTCCGCGCCGCGGGCGACCCGCACGACAAGGCGGCCGTCGCCAAAGCCCTGCACAGCCTCAGCTACCGCGGGATGTCCGGCCCGATCGACTTCGCCGCCGGGCCCGTCGCCGGGATCGGCATCGTAAAGCCCGTCGGCATCCAGTGGCGCGCCGGCATCGCCAGCAAGAACTTCGGCCTGAAGAGCCCCTTCCAGCCCTTCGTCGTCGACAACTCGCTGAACAAGGAAGTGCCGATCAACGGCGATCTCCTGCCGACAAACGCCTGAGCATCCCGTCGTGCCGCCCCTGCTCCACCTCGACAACCTGAGCAAGCGCTTCGGTCAGGTGGTGATCGCGGACCGCCTCGAGCTCGAGGTCGAGCAGGGCGCGGCAGTCGGCATCGTCGGCCCGAACGGCGCCGGCAAGACCTCGCTGTTCGGGCTGATCTCGGGCGACCTGCGTCCCGACGCCGGGCGGGTGGCGCTCGGCGGGGTGACGCTCAACCGGCTCGACGGCTCGAAGCGCTGCCGGCTCGGGATCGGCCGCACCTACCAGGTTCCGCGGCCCTTCGAAGGGCTGACGGTGTTCGAGAACGTCCTCCTGGCCGCCCAGCAGGGGGCCGGGCTTCGCCGGAGCGAGAGCCACCTGCTCGCCTACGCGACGCTGGAGCGGACGCACCTCGCCGCCGAGGCGAACCGCCCGGCGGCCTCGCTCGGGCTGTTGCAGCGCAAGCGGCTCGAGCTCGCCCGCGCCCTCGCGACGAGGCCGAGCGTCCTGCTGCTCGACGAGGTCGCCGGCGGCCTGACCGACGTCGAGGTCCACGAGCTGGTCGAGATCGTCCGGTCGGCGAACGCCGAAGGGGTCGCCGTCGTCTGGATCGAGCACGTCGTCCGGGCGCTCGTGGCTTCGGTGCGACGTCTGCTGTGCCTGTCTGGGGGAGGCTTCGTCGCCGACGGGCCGCCTCGGGAGGTGCTGGCGAGCAGCGCCGTGCGAGAGGTCTACCTCGGCAGCGCCCTCGGCCTCGAGGTGTCGGCGTGAGCCTTGCTCAAAGCAGCGCGGCGGGCGCCGCGCTGCTCGCCGTCGAGGGCCTCACCTGCCATCACGGCCAGCTGGCCGCCGTGCGCGACGTCACCTTCGCCGTCGAGGCCGGGGAGACCTACGCCATCATCGGCGCGAACGGCGCCGGCAAGTCGACCCTCCTGCGGGCGATTGCCGGCCTCCACGCGCCGAGCGCCGGGAGGGTGCTGCTCGAGGGCGCCGAGGTCACCGGCTGGC
>DAHUZG010000109.1 GCA_027306715.1 Acidimicrobiaceae bacterium | reverse complement strand
GACGACGTCGTCGCCTCGGCGTTTGCGGCGCTCGAAGATCAGCTGGCGGACATAGCCGTCGAGCTCGCGCGCCGCCGCCTCGATGCGCGGCGCCTGCTCGGCGAGGCGAGTGCTGTCGAAGATGGCGACCGAGTCGCTCGCCCAGCGGTCGAGATCGGGCACGTCAGAGAAGGGGACGCCGAGGATCGGCGCCATGACGAGGGCCGGATAGGGGTCGATGACGCTCGGGACGAGGTCGCAGCCGTCGCCGGCGAGGGCCGAGTCGAGAAGCTCGTCGACGACACGGCGCATCACCGGGCGCATCGCGTCGAGAAAGCGCGAGCGCACGGCCCGGCTGGCGACGCTGCGCAGCCGAGCGTGGTCCTCACCCGCCATGTTCATGAGCCCCGAGCGCGACCGCTCGTAGAGGTACTCGCTGTGGCGGCGGTCGACGAAGCTGAACGAGACCCGGAAGTCCGGATGGCGGAAGATCGCCTTGGCCCCGGCGTGGGTGAGCACGCCGTAGCCCTCGCCGATCCGGGCGAGCCAGCTCCTGCAACGGGCGGAGGCGAAGGTGCCGAAGGGGTCCGCCTCGTACTCCGCAGAGGCGAGGTCGATCACCGGCAGGTCGAGCTCGGTCACGAGCGTCACGTCGCAGATCCTCGAGGGTTGGGCGTGCCGGCGGCGGCGGCGGCGCGGGCGGGCCGGTGAGGGCCCGCGCCCCGGAGGCCGCGGGCCCTCACCGCAAGGACTACTTCTCGACGATCACGCCGCTCGTCTTGTTGTACGGGCCCTTGTAGAAGCTGAGGTGGATGCTCGGGTCGATGAACTTGTTGGTCTCGATGCTGCTGGCGCTGAAGCCCTTGGGCAGGTTGGTCACCGAGCCGGTGTCGACGAGCACATGGACAAGCGTCTCCACCCGCTTCATCGTGAAGCTGCCGAAGCCGCCGCTCGGCGGGTCGGCGACGATCTTGTCCGCGAGCAGGGTCTTGGCCGCATAGGCGCCCACGGCCATGTTGTAGCCGCCGCCCACCTTGTAGGCGTCGTCGAGCTTGACGATCAGGTGGTTGACCCGTGACGGCGACTGCTCGAAGCTGACCTGAGCCTGCTGGATCATCGGCACGAGCTGCTTGAAGCACGCCGAGTACTTCCTCAGGTTCGCCGGAGTGGTGAAGGTGTCCTCGGAGTACGGGTTGTAGCCGGTGTTGGCGATCAGCTCGTAGGCGATCGGGTGGTCCCACGCGGACAGCTGGTGGGCATAGAAGTACGGCTCGTAGGTGGCGTACCCGCCGGAGATCACCCCGCCGCCGGTGGCGACGAACTGCGCCGGTGTGCCGTTGTAGGCGCCGTCCACCTGCCCGGCGCTCAGCCAGTGCTTGGACTCGAGGAAGAGATTGAGCGGGGTCTTCGAGCCGAAGGTGAGCACGGTGGCGTTCGAGCTGGCGAAATTCGAGATGCTCGTGAAGTGGTACTTCGCCGGGTTCCAGAAGAACACGTTGTCGTAGGTGTACATCGGCGAGACCACGCCGATCGTCGGGCTCGTCGAGAAGGCCTCGATCTGGGAGTCGGTGGCGTCCATGCCGAGAAGGATCGAGGAGTCGGTGTAGAGCAGTCGCTCCGGGCTCGTGTACCCGACAGCCGGGCCGCCGGCAAGGACCTGCACCTTCACCCCGGTCGGCCTGCCGGTGCTCGGGTCGATGAGCGGCGCCGTGTAGTACTTCTGGCTGGCGTTGATGTTGCCGCTGCTCGAGGCGAGCTCGTAGTAGGCACCCTGCTCGGCCTCCGGTGTCCAGTTGAGCTGGATCTTCACCGTCGAGGGGCAGATGCCCGACAGTCGCCCCCGGACCGCCACGCCGGCCGTGGCGGCCGGCTGGGTGGCGTGCAGCGCAGCGGGCTCGGCCGCCGCCGAGGCAG
>DAHUZG010000107.1 GCA_027306715.1 Acidimicrobiaceae bacterium | reverse complement strand
CGACGAGCCAGAGGGTGTACTGCGGCGAGTACACCTTGTTGAGCATCAAGAAGACGACGAAGGTGAGCGCAGCCGCCCGCTCGGCACTGCCGCCGCGAGCGACAGAGCGCACCCCGAGAGCGAGGGCGACAAGGACGAGCGACCCGATCAGCGCGTCCTCGGCGGCGACGTGCGACGCCAGCACCGGCAGGACACCGCTTCCTCCCCGAACGGCGTTGAACGAGAGGAAGAACGTCCAGTTGCGCCACGCTCCGGCGGCGAAGGGCAGGTTGACGACGACGATCGTCGCCACCACCGCCAGGACAAAGCGCCGGGTCGGCCTCGCCCTCCATCCGTGCTCGCACACGAGCCGCGTCAGCACGAACGGGACGTACACGATCGGGAACAGCTTGGCGCAGGTGCCGAGGCCGAGCGCGACTCCTGCAGCACCGAACCGGCGCTCCTCGACCATCCACCAGCCGACCGCCAGCGCGCAGATCCCGAGCAGGTCCCAGTTGAGAAGCGAGTAGACGAACAGCAAAGGGGTGACGGCGAACCAGTGGTAGGTCCGCGGCCGCACCCGCGACAACGCGTACAGAGTAACGAGGGCGGCGGCCCAGAGGCCGACGGCGGAGACGACGAAGTCGGCTTGCACGCCGGGGGCGAGCGAGGCGAGCCACATGAAGACTCCGGTCAGCACCGGGTACTCGATGCGAGCCGAGAAGTACGGCAGCGGGTGACCCCATAGCCCGCGCTCGGCATAGAGGCGGTAGATGTCAGAGTACGAGAGGCTCTCGTAGGACCACACGTTGTAGCCGTGCGGCGCCGTCGTCGACGGGTCGACGAGGTGCCCGTTGGCGGTGACGAGGCTGGCAGGCACGTACAGGTGCCAGGCGGCAAGGGCGACGAGCACGGTCAAGACGCCGGCAGAGGCGAGGAAGTGAGCCGCCAGCCAGCGGTCGAGACGGCTGGCAGGGCTGAGCTCCGGGGGGCGGCCCCGCCTCGGGCCCGAATCCGCCGCCGTGCCAACGAGCTCGACGCCGGCAGGGGCTCCGGCGAGGGTCTCCATCGGCCGAAGTGTAGGTGCTCGGTGCTGTGGCGACCCTGCGGCGCCCGAGCTCGAGCATCTGAGCTCGAGCGTCTGTCGGTTACAACCGCCCGGTTCGCCCCGCGATCACCGGGCCCGGCGGTGCCGGCGCAGACCCTCGGCGGTCACGATCGCGCTGCAGGCCGCTTCCGTCGTGCCGGCATCCGATGGGCGATCGCCTCGAGGAGGTAGCCGAGGCCCTCGAGGAACTGCCGCGGCGTCGTGTACGAGGTCAGCTCCGCGTACAGTCCGTCCCCGTTCGGCGGTCGGCCGGAAGAGAAGCGGTCGCGCGACGCCTCGAGGGCCGAGAAGCCGATCGTGTAGCTGTGCAGCGCGGCGAAGGCGCGATGAGCGGCGTCGTCGTCGAGGCCGGCGGCACGCAGCACCGCCAGCATGGCGTCCATCCGGGCGATCGCCGCCGGCGAGGCGACCGGGTGCCGCAGGTAGACGCGCAGCGCGGCGGGCTGGGAGACGAGCAGCTTCCTCAGCCGCTCCGACGCCTCGGTCACCCAGGCCGTCCAATCCGCCTCGGCGGCACGCGGCTTCCAGACCCGTCGCAGCAACCGGTCGACGACCTCGTCGAGCAGGTCGTCCTTGTCTTTCACATGGCGGTAGAGCGACATCGGCGCCACGCCGAGCTCGGCGGCGAGACTGCGGATCGTCATCTCCTCATAGCGACCGGCGCGCACGGCAGCCGTCGCCGCGTCGACGATCGCCTGGCGCGAGATCGTGCCCCACGGCGTCCGCCGCGGCGGGGGCGCGGCGGACGGTCCCGCGCCGGTACTCGAACGCTTCACCGGGCGCGTCGGTGCAGGCTTGGCAGGCATGGCTCCAAGATAGCTGCACGACGGGTACGACTGCACGACCGGTACGACTGCACGACCATCGCCAGCCCGACGACGGCGGGCCCGGCACCGGTCGGCGCTGTCGTCGTCACCTGGGAGTGACGAGTTGTCTTGCGCCGAAGATGCCAGTTGGTATGACCTGTGACATATTGTTCTTTTCCGGACCCGAGCGTCCGGCCACTCGCGGCACGGTCGATCCCGCTCCCGCCGGAGCTGCCGGTCACTCGGCTGCCGGTCGCTCGGTGGGGATCTCGCACGCCGGCCCGTGCCCTTCAGAGCGTGTCGGCGTCGCATTCCGGCCGACGAGCGTCGCTACCTGTCGGCCGACATCGGGCAGGTCACCGTCGGGGGTCAGCCATCCGCGGTAGGTGGATCGAACGCTCACCGGAGCAGTTCAGGGGCAATAGCGGCGATGATGCCTCTCGCTGGTCTTATCGGCGTCATGTTCACGACCATCGGGGGTCCTCTCATCATCTCGGCCGCACGCCACCGCTGCGAGGGCTCATGGTTGACCCTGCCAAGCTCTGAGCCCGAGCCGGGCGGCCCCATCGCACCAGGTGCTTTGCCCGTCCCGGTAGCTACCGGGGGCTCGGTCGCCGGCGGAGCCGAGGAGGTGCTCGATCTGCTCCGCGGTGGTCGCCAACTCGCCAGCTCGCTTGCAGCAGGGATCGGGCAGGGCGATCCCGAGGAGGTGCTCGACAGCTACCTCGTGGCGTGCGGGCTGGCACAGCTGATCGATGATCGTGCCGGCCGCGTGGCGACGCTCGCCCGCCAGCTGCCGGCGGCCTCAGCCGGCAACCGGGTTGCGGGTGCCGCCAGCCGAGTTGCGGGCGCCGCCGACCGCGCGGGGCTCGCCCTCCGCTCGGCGACGGCGGGTGGCCGGAGGTCGGCCGCAGCGGCAGCGGCGCTGGCGGGGCTCGTCGACCAGCTCGCCGAGTCGGTGCTCGTAGGCGAGGGTGCCGGACCCTCTCCGCAGCGGCTCGCCGAGGTCGCCGCGGCATGCGCCGCAGTCGCCTGGCGCCCCACCGATCTGCTCCGGCCGCCGTCGTGCTTCCGGAGCTTTGACCAGCGACCCGAGGACATGGCGGTGCTCGCCAGGCGGGTAGCCGAGCGCCAACCTCCAGGCCCTCTCACCGTCGTCGGCATTCGCACCTCGGGCAGCTACCTGGCGCCGCTCTTCGCTGCAGCGCTACGGCGCACAGGGCGCGACGACGTCGGCGTCGTCACAGTACGTCCCGGCTGGCCGGCGAGCACCCGAGCACGCGCTGGGTGGCAGCGCCACCGCGACGGCGCCGGCACGCTGGTCGTCGTCGACGACCCGCCGACCTCGGGAACCACCCTCGTTCGGGTGCTCGCCGAGCTTCGCCGGTGGCTACCGCGAAGCGATCTCCTCTGCGCGCTGGCTCTCCTGCCGGGCAGCGCCGCGGCGCTCGCCCGGCTCGGCGAGGTGCCCGTCGTGACGCTCGAGTTCGAGGAATGGGAGATCCACCGGCAGCTGCGCGTGCCGGAGGTGACCAAGTCGCTGTCGGGCCTCGTCGGGGTGCAAGAGAGCGTCGTCGAGGTCGTCCGCCTCGACGAGGCGCCGACCGAGCTGCCCGCCAGCCGCGACGATCGGGCAGCCTTCGCCGGCGGGCGACACCACATGGTCGCTCACTACCGGGTCCAGCTGCTGGTCGAGGGCGGCCGTCGGGTCACGCGCACCCTCCGCGTCGAGGGTGTCGGGCTCGGCCACCTCGGCCGCCAGGCCGCCACAGTGCGCAGGCTCGCGCCGGATCTGTTCCCACCGCTCATCGGCATCGAGAGCGGCCTCCAGCTGCGGTGGCTGGCGCCGGGGGAGATGGCCGCTGCGCCCGGGCAGCGCTGCGGCCAGCTTCCCTCGCCGGCGGCGCTCGCCGCCCATGTCGCCGCCCGCGCCGAGGCCCTTCCCACCGCCAGCGACCGCTCCGAGCAGCTGATCGGGCGCCAGGCCGTGTGGGAGATCGGTGGTCGGCTCCTCGGCAAGGCGCTCGGGCCGCTGGCGCCGCTGCACGGAGTGCTCATCGACCCCATCGTGCGGCTCCGGCTCCACGTCGAGCGGCCGACCCTCGTCGACGGGGAGGCCGACCCGGGCGGCTACGTCGTCGCCCCGGGAGGGGGAAGGGCGGTCAGGGTGGCCCCGGGCGAGGGGCCGTTCGGCCATCTCGACCTGGCGAGCTACGACGCCGTCTTTGACCTTGCCTCGCTCGCCGCGCGCGGGCCGGCGGTGAGCGAGGCGGCGCTGCTCGAGGCCTTCGAGCGCCTGCACGGCGAGAAGGTGGCACCGGAGCGCTGGGTACTTCACCTGCTCGTCCAGCACTGGAACGAGCTGCGGCTCGGCCGTTCCGACCGGCGGCGAGCGGCGCGGGCCTCCGCCGACGCGGTGCGTCGCTACCTCGCCCGGCTCCTCCTCGACGACCTCCCGGTCGCCGAGGGGGGCGAGCCGTGCGCCCTCGACCTCGACGGCGTCCTCGAGACGAGCCCACTCGGATTCCCGGCGGCGACGCGCGCCGGCATCCTCGCCCTGCGGGCGCTGCGGGCCCATGACCACCCGCTGCTGCTGGTCACCGGGCGCAGCGCCGGAGATCTGCTGCGCCGTTGCGCCGACTACGGAGCTGCGGGCGGCGTCGCCGAGTACGGCGCCTTCGCCTACGACCACCCGTCGGGTCGTAGCCTCGAGGCCGTCGCCCCCTGGGCGGAGACACACGGCTCGCTGCGCCGCCTGGCCGTGGCCGCCGGGTCCGGCACCGGGCTCGAGCTCGAGCTCGAGCTCGACGAGGACTACCGCTACGTGGCCCGGGTCTCGCTCGCCGGGGATGCTCCACGCGGCCTGCCCGACGAGGTCGTCACCCGACTGCTCGAGCGCGCCGGGGCGGTGTCCGGCCAGGCCCAGCTGCGAGCGGTGCACGGCGAGGAGCAGACCGACTTCTGTCCTGCGGCACTGGACAAGGCTGCGGGGCTGCAAGCCTTGCTCGTGCTCCGCTCCGGCCGCCGCGCCAGCAGCAGTCGGCGGGCA